>JADFXY010000420.1:0-3846 GCA_015233355.1 Deltaproteobacteria bacterium
AAACATAAAAGCAAGAGAAAAGGATGATTTTGTAACCCTTCCCGCCATTTCCGGCATCCTGCGCTTCTGGCGCGGAGGTCAACATCACATCAAGTCCACCTGGGGATTATTTTCCAACCGGTTAAATCAATTTCCCATAGCAAATTCATCCCGGCCATCCCGGCGGCCATCCTCATTTGACATCCCGGTAATACTTTTCCTCCCGCGCCCGGACCTCCGGCAGCCCGACCAGTTGATTGAACTCCTCGAAGTCGATCATCCGGTCTTCCAGGCCCTGGAATGTCCCGGTGTCGTGGAGGATGGTGAAGGCGTCCCGGACCGCTTTGGCCACCACATAGGTGCAGACGGTCGGATAGGCGGCCACGGCGAATCCGATGTCTTGCAGCTCCCGGGCCGGGAACACCGGAGTTTTACCGCCGGGGATCATATTGGCCATCTGGGGCGCCCCGATCTCCTTGGTGATCCGCCGCATCTGGGCCGGAGATTCCGGAGCCTCCACAAACAGCAGATCCGCCCCGGCTTCCCGGTATAGATTGGCCCGCTCGATGGCGTCATCCAGACCATTGACGGCAATGGCGTCGGTCCGGGCCATGATGATGAAATCCGGGTCGGTCCGGGCATCTAAGGCGGCTTTGAGTTTGGCCGTCATTTCCGCGGCCGGGATAACTTGCTTGCCGGTCATGTGCCCGCACCGTTTCGGGGCCACCTGGTCTTCTAAGAAAATGGCGGCCGCCCCGGCTTTCTCAAACATTTTCACCGTCCTGACGACGTTGGTCACATTGCCGTGACCGGTGTCGCCATCGACCAGTACCGGAAGGTCCACCGCATCGACAATCCGCCAGGCGCAATCCACCATTTCGGTCAGGGTCAACAGGGAGACGTCGGGTTGACCCAGTAGGGCCGCGCTGTTGGCATAACCGGCGACGACCAGCGCCTTAAACCCGGCCTGGGCCGCAATCTTGGCGCACAAAGCGTCATGGGCTACGGGCAACATCAAGATTTCATCGTCCAACACATATTTTTTGAATTGCGTGGTTTTTCGCACCACATCCCCCTGACCATAATTTCATGATTACGGGTTGCGGGTTACGTGTCAATGTCATTGACTTAAGGGTGCCGTGCGTATTGTAACCATATCCCCAGGGTGGCGCTTCGCTGACCCTGGGTGATGCGAAAACCAAACCGGAAATTTTAAGTCAATGACATTGGGTTACATGTTGCAGGTTACGGGTTGACGTAAACTCCAACTCCTTAGGAGGCCGACGGCTGCCGGTTCTCGAGCCACAAATCGCCCAGGTTGATTTCAATCTCCTGGAACGGCTCTGCCCGCACCTTGTCATTTTCGGCATAGCTCCCCAGGAGAAGCCAGCCACCGGATTCCAACCTG
Source organism: Deltaproteobacteria bacterium (assembly GCA_015233355.1). Taxonomy (GTDB): domain Bacteria; phylum Desulfobacterota; class JADFXK01; order JADFXK01; family JADFXK01; genus JADFXK01. Next base: position 1,388 of record JADFXY010000420.1, read on the forward strand.
AAGACCTCCAGGAACATCGCCGCCGGATCAATCAGCCAGATGTGTTCGATGCCGTGCCGGGCATAGATGTGCATCTTTTTAACTTTGTCGATTCGTAACGTGCTGGGCGACAGGACTTCGCAGACCCAATTAGGTGCAACGGAAATCCAGTTAAATTCCTCCTGCCACGGAAATCTTTCCCTTTTCCAACCGGCCAGGTCGGGCACCAGAATATTCTCCCCCAGCCCGATTTCCGGCGCGATGATAAATATCCATCCGCCGGATCCGCCTCCTTGTCCAAACTGATACGGTCCCGTTACCGCGCCTCCGAGCGCCGTGGCGCTGAAGCCGTGTCTCCGCGACGGCCGGGGAGTCACAATCAGCTCCCCGTCAATGATCTGCCCAGTCGTGTTTTCGGGGATGCCGTAAAGATCCTCATAGGTGGCTTTCTTGCTTGCCGGTTTAGCCATTGGTGTCTTCTCCTTGTGCTGAGATATGAATTTGGGCTGAAGCTAGAGGCAAAATCAGCCGGCACGAAGGCGCGCCGCATCCTGCAAGGCCAGGACGGCGATATACTCGGGATGCGCCGGCAAGGTTACCCTGAAATATGAACGGGCATCGTCAAAGTCAAAACGTGGCGGCGGGGAACCGTTTTCCTGCATGGACCGGCGGACCTTTGGCAGCCCTGTTCCCCGGCCTTCGGCCAGCCTCAATTCCTTGAGAAAATCGCCGATCCGTCGATTACGGGCCGGGACTGGGGGCAGCGGATCGCTACCGTCAAAATGACTCTTTTCGAGGCCGGGCACCGGTCCCGGATAGCTGATGATCTCCATTCTATCCGGATACAAATAAACCTTGACCGGTTCAGGCATTGCCTCGTAGGAGCGGTGATAAACTGCATTCACCAGGGCTTCTCGTAAGGCCTGGAAAGGATAACTGACCCATCCCCCCACCTCCGGTCGATCAGGCGTTTTTTCCAGCCGGCGGGTCGAGAGGTTTCCCAGATAGCTCAAACACCCCTGCAGTTGCTCATGAATCGGCATTTTGTTGAAAAACTTTTCCTCCAGTAAGTTGCCGCCGGCGTTATCGGCAAACTGGACGACCTCGATCCGAGCCCCGGGAAACCATTGTTCCGGGTCCTGGGCGAAGAACAACAACCCGACATTTTTCGGCACGTCATGATCATTAACCGGCACGGTGATCCGCAGACATCGGTACATTGTTTTCGAGTCCGATTCATTAACCAGATCACTGCGAATGTCTTGCAGGAACTCCCGCACCTTGGTTTCACGAAGATCAAGGACCGTCGCCTGTTGGGCCCGTCGGTCATCGAACGGCACTCTGGCCGTCAATTGCATGAGTTGGGTCAACAGTTCCGGCTTTCTCGTCACATCAACCGTCTCGTCACCGAGTCTTATATAGTAGCTTCGGTTACCCCCCCGTTCGAGCATGTCGGAGACCTGGTGAGGACGGACATCGCTTCCCGGCGCCCAGATGACGAGAATGTGCCGGCCGTCAACAACCTCGGGCGAGAGTATGGGCTGGTACACGGGATCAATGGTGTTGCACTTGCCCCGAATCCAGTGTTGGGCTGTTTCTATCTCCTGCGGGGTCAACCCTTTCGGAGGGAGCACAGCCAGCCCCCGCTCCTGGGCCACGCCGATTATAGTGTAACCGCCATTCAGGTTTTGGAAGTCATTGGCAAAGGCGCAAATAGTGTGCAGCACCTGGATACCGGTCGTAGATTCGTCCCACGATGCCTTAAATTCGACACGGGCGGACTCAACACCCCGCAGGTGGAGTAGATTGTCAATATTGATGGGTAAACAACCCGGCATGGCGATTTATTCCGTTTCTGGGCTAGAGTGATGCCCCGATTTCCCGCAATTTTTCCCAGAACATGCCGAACCCTTCCCGGCGGATGAGATTGAAGGCGCCCTTAAGGGCCACCGCGGGATGCCGGATGATGATATTCCGGAGCAACCGCCGCTTGCCTTCCTTGACCGCGGCCACGATCCGGGGGCCGGAGCAATCTGGATAGCCGATAACGCTTTCGTTCAGCCCGTCGAACCGGCTGAAGTCCGTAGTCAGCAGCCAGCCCTGGGCCTGGGCCTGGTCAAACAGCGGTGTTCCCGGAAAAGGAATCATGCAACTGAACTGGGCGGTATCCGTATTCAACCCGATGGCGAAGCGCAAGGTGTGTTCGATGGTCCGGTCATTCTCTCCGGGACCGCCAAAGGCGTAGGTGGCATGGGTTCTAATGCCCAGTGACCGGCAGACGGCCACCACCCGGCGGACCTTGTCTAAGTTGACCGGTTTCTTCATCCGGTTCAAGATGTCCGGGTCAGCCGACTCCACCCCGAATTTGAGGCCGCCACACCCGGCCCGGCGCATCAATTTCAGCGTCTCGGAGCTAACCATCCCGTCACCCATGGCTGACCAGGGCAGGCCCAGCTTTCGGTCGATCAGGGACCGGCAAA
>JADFXY010000421.1:0-3845 GCA_015233355.1 Deltaproteobacteria bacterium
TGGCCTGACGGCCGAATTGTCCGCTATTGCATGAGCATCGACATTACAGACAGAAAAAAAGCGGAACAGGCCATGACCAATCGTCTCCTATACGAAAGAGGACTGACCGCCTTTTCCCAAGCTTTACTGTCCAACGATAACCAGGCTCTGGACAAAGCGCTGGCTCATTTGCTCGAGACGTCGGCAGCCAGCCGGGTTTATCTTTTTGAAAATAAGTTAGACCCCATCGAGGGTTTGTATGCCCGGAAAACAGCCGAAGTCTGCGCCACAGGGGTCACGCCGCAGGCCTTGGGTCAAAAGCCGCAGGGCTTTTTCTACCACGAGGGATTTACCCGATGGCAAGCAGAACTGGCCACGGGCCGACCTATCGCCGGACTAACCGAATCCTTTCCCGAAGAAGAACAAAACCTGCTTGCCGGCCAAGACATCGTCTCTATCCTGATCTTGCCCATCTGGGTGGGAGGAAAGTGGCATGGATTCATCGGATTTGACGACACCGTGAAGCGGCGCCTATGGAATGAAGAGGATGTCCGGCTGTTAAGAACTACCGCAGCTATGGTCGGAATTCATCTTGAACGGAAGCACCGAGATGAAATCATTCAAGAAAACTTACATTTTCTGCAAAAGCTGATCGATACCATACCGGCGCCGGTATTCTATAAAGATGCACGTGGCATTTACCAGGGATGCAACACGGCCTTCGAAAGATTCCTGGGCAAGTCAAAGGAAATGATTATCGGCAAATCTCTTTATGAAGTCCATCCCCAACACCTGGCTGATATCTATAGCCGCACCGACAATGAGATATTCAAAAATCTTGGCTCCTTAACCTACGAGTCAACCATGCAGTCCGCCGATGACGAAGAACATGACCTGGTCATTTATAAGGCCGCTTATTCCGACACCAGCGGAGCCATGGCTGGCCTGGTCGGGGTGATGTTGGATATCACCGAACGAAAAGTGATCGAGGAGGAACTACGGCTGGCTAAAGAGTTCGCCGAGGCGGCCAATCAAAAGCTGGAGCGGGCCGTGGAGCGGAGCAGCAGATTAGCCTTGGAAGCAGAAAGGGCCAACGAAGCCAAGAGCGAATTCCTGGCCAACATGAGTCATGAGATCCGGACGCCCATGAATGGGATCATCGGCATGACCGAGCTGACCCTGCAAACACTCTTGATTCCGGAACAACGCGAGTATTTGGAGACGATCAAAAAGTGTTCTGAGACGTTGCTATATATTCTAAATGATATCCTTGATTTATCAAAAATTGAGGCGGGCCGGCTGGAACTCAGCGAGATGCCTTTTAACCTCCGGGACAGCATCGGGGATATGATCGGCATCGTTTCCCAACGCGCCCACGAAAAAGGGGTGGAACTGGCCTATTATATCGGGCCAGAGGTGCCGGATAATCTTATGGGTGATCCCGGCCGCCTCCGTCAGATCATCCTCAATCTGGTCGGCAATGCCGTCAAGTTTACCGACCAGGGCGAGATAGTGGTGACCGTCTCGACCGAAAACCGGTCGGACAATGGGCTTACCTTGCTATTCACAGTCAAAGACACGGGGGTCGGAATTCCCCTCGACAAACAGCAGGCAATATTCTCTCCTTTTGTTCAAGCCGACAAATGCATCTCAAAACGGCATGGCGGCACCGGCTTAGGTCTGGCCATCTCTTCCCGGCTGGTAGCGATGATGGGGGGACGGATTTGGTTGGAATCAGAGGAAAATCTGGGTAGTACCTTCTATTTTACGGCCCATTTCGGACTGCCCACGCTCGAAGCCGCCGCACAACTGGAGCCGGTGTCAATAGATCCGGAACGGCTGCGGGGGGTGCGGGTCCTGGTGGCCGACGACAACAAAACCAGCCGGCGGATGCTCAAAGAAATGCTCACCAGTTGGCAGATAAAACCGGTCACCGTGGAAAGCGGTATGGCCGCCTTAGCCGCTTTGCGGCATATCGGGGAGTCCGAAGGGCCGTTTGAGTTGATCCTGCTGGATGCCTACATGCCCGGCATAGACGGTTTTGATTTGGCCGAGAGAATCTTGAAGTGGCCGGACTACTCTAAAGTCAAGATTATCATTCTTACCCCAGTGGGGGTAAGAGGCGACGCCAACCGTTGCCAGGAGTTGGGAATCGCCGCTTACCTTTTAAAACCTGTCAAACAATCCGATCTCCTTTCGGCCATCATCCGGATCCTGGGCACGCCTCAAAAACCCGATCAGCGCCCTCAATTAGTGACCCGGTATGCCTTACACAGCGATACCCGGACCCTCCACCTCTTGTTGGTAGAAGACAACCCGGTTAATCTGAAGCTGGCTTCGCATATATTGAAAAAGCAAGGGCACACCCTGGCCACGGCCAAGACCGGGCTGGAAGCTCTGGAGGCTTTGAAAAAAAGCAACTTCGACCTGATCTTGATGGACGTCCAGATGCCCGAAATGGACGGCCTGGAAGCCACCCGGGCCATCAGAGAAAAAGAAAAACAAATCGGCGGCCATATCCCGATTGTGGCCATGACGGCCTATGCCATGAAAGGGGATCGGGAACGGTGTTTCGAGGCCGGCATGGATGGATATTTGTCTAAGCCGATTGATCCCCAAGAGTTGTTCCGGACGATTGATTCATTTTTTCCGCGGCCTTCACAGACTTGCAAAATCAGACCATAACCGGTCTTGGACAGACTGCTCGGAACCGCGTCTTGAGGCGTTCACCATCTGAGGAGGTCAGGTCAGGCCCCAATGCTGGTGAATTAAAGCACGGCCTGGCCATCCTCGGATGTGATAAGATTCCTCACATTCGTTCGGAATGACAAATTTACATCGTCATTTCAGATGGGCCGCGTCTACGTCATTTCGGTGCGAAGCTCCCTGTCATTTATAGCGAAGCGAGAAATCTTAGTGTGACCAAATCTCTCATCAAACCCTCCATCTCCCGGAGATGTCACCCCCAGAGCCGGAAAGCTCTATACGGAGGCCGAACCATGTTGGAAGTTGGAACCAAAGCACCTGATTTTTGTCTCGACGGCATTGACGCAGCGGGACAAGAAAAACAGATTCGCCTGTCTGATCTGCTGGGTCAGGGCCGGGATATCGTTTTATACTTTTATCCCAAAGACAGCACTTCCGGATGCACCCAAGAAGCTTGCGATTTCAGAGATAGCTTTAACCGCATCCGAAACAAAGCCATGGTTATCGGGATAAGCCCGGACAGCCTGGCCGGCCATCGGAAGTTCAAAGAAAAAAACAGCCTAAATTTCCTTCTCCTCAGCGATCCCGGCCGCCAGGTCCTTGAATCATATCAAGCCTGGGGCGAAAAGAAACAATTCGGCAAAACATCTCTGGGGGTTATTCGATCCACCTATCTAATCGGCCCTGACGGCATCATCAAAAAAGTCTGGACCAAAGTCAAAGTCAAGGGACATGTTGATGAAGTGATCGAGGCTATCTGACGCCTCCCATCTCCTTGGCGTCCGGACCGGGGCACCACCTCTTCCGGGTGATCCTCCAGTCGGCAGCCAGAGGAGATTCAGGCAGTCATTTCAAAATGGCGTAACCCAATGACAACTAGTCAATAATGCCTTCTTTAAGGGCGTGGAACGAAGGCACCGGGACCGGAACGCAATAATCCCGCACCGGATGCCACATCAGCCGATAAGATGCGCCCCCCACGCCGTTCTTCTCCATCACGTCCCAGCCTCGCACAAAATAAGGGCAGGCGTCGTTAAAACAGATATACATAAACTCATGATCCCAGTAACAGCCAAACGGGTTATCCGGGACCTCCCATTTCCGCATTTTTTGACCACAATGCGGGCAAGACAGGGTGTCTTTGATCTCTTGTTGGAGTC
>JADFXY010000422.1:0-3843 GCA_015233355.1 Deltaproteobacteria bacterium
CTTAAGTAGGGCCAAAGGAGCGGCAGGAGTAAGCGGAGGTAAGGTGGCGGCCTCCAAGCCCTGGAACGCGATGGTGCCAAGCATGATGAGCAACAGTAGCGTCATTTTTTTTCCTGACATGACAAACCTCCCTCTGAATGAATGGTTTTTCTAAGATGAGCCGCTTTATTTCTCTTGATCTACCAGATGTCGACCCGGCCGATGACAGCATGACGCCGGATCGGCCATAAATTTAAAAGTATGATAACCTATGATTGTGGAGAAAATGTGAACGGAGAATGTGAAAACGATGAGTATCATCAAATGCTGAAGTACGAAATTGCCTACGGCTTTATGTGACGATTACATGGCATTTTGTCTAGCCGCCGCCCATACCCAGGGCGTTTCCGGCCTGACCGATCAGGTGCGGGAACGGGTCACGGAGCTTCGGCGGGTGATCCGGGAACGCCGGCAACGGACGAGGGAGCGGGGGAGGGGAAGGGAGAGATAATGCTTCCTTTTGCGTAGAGGATTTGGTACAATATGTACGGAACAATAAATCTAACAGGGAGCAAATATGAAAACTTTCACTCTCAAATTTTCGGATGACAGCGTGGATGACAGCGTGATGGAGGCTATCAAAGGCTTTTTGAAGACCCTGCCGCAACAGGTCGAGCTTGTCCCGGGATTCCCCCAAAACTGGGATCATATCCCGTATGTTGACGACGAGGAGCAGGCGGAAATTGAAGAGTCGTTAAAGAACCCGGATTGCCACATTGTCTCCTCAAGCCGGAAAGTCATGATTGAAATATGAGCAAATACCCGTTCGACATAGGATATTCAAAAGAGACGGATAAGTTTTTGGATCGAAACCCATCGGTGATCACCAAAGAGCGGGTGAGGAACTGGTTATTTTGGCGGTGCGTAAAATTGCCTGCAGGGAAGATGTCAATGTTGACATTTTGCAGTTGAAGGGAGAACCCAAAGGAAATTTCAGGATCAAGACCGGCGACATAAGGATCACTTTTAGGCTGCATACGGAAGGAAGTCTGTTTGTCTTTGTCCGGGAAGTGGTTTTTCGCAAGGACGCTTACCGGTAACCTATCAAATCCCCGGCACCGCCGGCTCTTCCTTTGAATAGTCCGGCTTAAGCACCACCGGCTCTTTTTCCGTGAGGGCTTTCAGCCACGACACCTCATAGTAGGGCGGCATCTAAGAATGCCGACAGCCATGCCTAACCGATGTCGGCACCAAAGTAAGTGTCTGAATAGTTACTTTAATTATTTAGATAGCCAAAATTGGAATTGCTGTTTCGGATTGACAATCCGGGCCGGTTGTGTTAACTTATTTAGAAATAGCCTTATGAAGAGGCCAATCATCACCAAGAAGGAGGTGGCGGACATGAAGATTCGCAAAGTAGAAAAGTCTTCTCGCGGCCTATGCAAATGTAGATCATCTTGCTGAGGTTGATCCAGCCGTAAGAAAAGGGAACCGATCAACGCGGTTCCTTTTTTTTGCTAATATGGTTTCTTATGGACCAGGCAACAAACCTTAAAGATATCATTTGCGGCCGTTTGTGCCGCTTCTATCGGCCGGACAAACCCGAGCAGGAATCTTGTCATGGGCTGGCCTTCTTGCTTCAATGGTCGAAAACTTACCCGGATTTAATTGATCTTTTAGAAAAAACCAGCCATCCTGAGCCGATAGGATACCCCTACACCCGGCTTCTTGACCGGATACTCTGCCGGCACTGCCCATTCTTCACCGACGGATGCGATTTTGTCGATGCCCGGGTTACCGGGCCAAAAGTCCCCTGCGGAGGATACTTGGCCCTGGTCAGCCTGTTGCATTTCAACCTCATCAAGGAAGAAGACCTCCTGACCGCGGCGAGCTATGCCAACTCCATTAACTAAACCTGATCCCCCTTGCCTGGCCCTGACCCCGGACTGCTCCCTCAAGCATCTGGAACAGCCCTACATCTATGACAAAGGCGCCGACGAGTTATATGAAGTCAATGACGAGGCCTTTGAATTCCTGAAAAAATGCGACGGAACCAGGGCGGATTTGGACAAGTCGGCCGATCCTGAATTCCTGACCTACTGTTTGGACAATGGATTGCTGGAGTTTGTTTCTTCCTCCAGGCCAAGAATTTTTCCGGCAGAACCGGCCCCGCGGCCTTCCTGGCGGTACCTGGAATTGCAACTGACCAGCCGGTGCAACCTGGCTTGCCGCCACTGCTACCTGGGCCCGGCCGGCCGGGAAGACCTGACCCTCCCGGTGGTCCTGGATATTTTGCACGAATTTGAGGAGATGCAAGGACTGCGGGTCCTGTTATCCGGCGGTGAGCCGCTCCTTTGGCCCTACTTAAGCGAACTCAACGCCCAGCTCGACCGGTTTGACCTTCGCTTTGTCCTGCTGACCAACGGGACCTTGCTCGACGAAGACATCCTGGGTCGGCTCAAGGTCCAGGAAATTCAATTCAGCCTGGACGGCCTAGCCCCAGGACACGAGGCCCTGCGTGGGGCCGGCACCTTTGCCAAGACCGTCAAGGCCATGGAACTGGCTAAGTCATTGGGCTACCAGCTCTCTGTGGCCACCATGATTCATGCCTGTAATCTCAGTGAGTTGAATGAATTGGGGACGTTCTTGGAAAAATTTGACCTGGTCGAATGGGGCCTGGATATCCCGTGTGTCACGGGGGCCCTGGCCAGTCACCGGGAACTGCCGGTCCCCTATGCCGAAGGAGCCGAATTTTTAAGTCTGGCCTATGGCGGAGGCTACCATGGGACCGGGGCCGGGCATACCTGCGGTTTTCATCTGGCCGCGGTTCTTCCTTCGGGTCAGGTGGCCAGGTGCGGCTTTTATGGAACCGATCCCCTGGGACACGCGGCTGAGGGCCTGCGGACTTGCTGGTCCCGCCGTCGTCACCTGGCAGCGGCAGAGCTGGATTGCCATGCCTGCGCCCATCTTGAGGAGTGCGGCGGGGGATGCCGCTTTCGGGCCGGTTCCGCGACCGGACCGGATCCGGTTATGTGTGCCGTTTACGGGGTCGATTCGACGATGCCGATGATTAAGGAAGGCGTATGAAGACTTATAACCTGACCGAACTGGTCGACATCACCGGAGGCGGGGAGTATGTCTTGGGTCGGGCCGACCTGAACACCCACGCTTGTTATCTGGTCTATGGCCGACTCCAGCCTGGCGAGACCAACCGGTCCATCAAGCCCGGCCCCGGACATGAGGAAATTCTGTGTCTGGTCAAGGGAACGGCTGAGGCCCTAGCCGCCGATGGGATGGTCAAACTCGTCACCGGTGAAGCCTTACATCTGCGGGGCGAAGAGGAATTATTTCTGCAGAATACCGGGACGGAAGAAGTAATCTACATCCTGGCCGGGGGGCACAGCCCTGACAGCGGGCATCATCATTAAGTAGTTACAGAAATAAATCCGCAGAGTTCGCAGATGAACGCAGATGGAAAAAGCCAACAGACCTATCTCGTCCGATTACCAACCTGAAAATAAGGGAGAATTATCATGTGTCAACAATGTGGCGAAGCACTTGGACTAACCCAGCAGACGGACTTTCTTCATCGCTTTATTACGGATCAAGAAAAGTTGGCCCAAGCTGCCGATGATCCCCAAAGCCACCTCGAAGCCATCGCCAAAGCCAAGGAAGCCCTGGCTCAGATGCAGCAACGGCCATTACACGCGGACCATCATTAGCCTGCAATCCCCTGGACCATCCGGCCCCCAGACCGCAGGCGTCCTAACTGATTCGTCCCGAGCCGGGTTGGCCTGATCCCTTCCGTTCGCGATTGGTAGTGGCGATTTCCTTTAACCCACAAACGAAACGGCGGTAGCTATG
>JADFXY010000423.1:0-3821 GCA_015233355.1 Deltaproteobacteria bacterium
AACCTTGAGCCCCGTCCCGGTCAACCCCGGCCTTAATCAAGACCGCTTTAATCTGCCTTTCCGACTGTCCGATTTTATCGTTATAGCTTCCGAGTTTATTAACAATGCTGTCTAACTGTTTTTTCTCTAATTTCAAACCACATAGCAAATCCGAAATGGCCTGGCGATAGGTCTTGATCGTTTCTTTAATCTTAAGCATTTCTTCTATGGTCAGGACCTCTTCATCCAGCCTCGTTTCCAAGTCCCTGGTATTTTTATGAATTTGTTCCGCTTCAGTGATCAAGGCAATGACCCGTTGCCGTTTATTCTCCGTTTCAATAAAACTATCTTCTTCATCAACATCCCGAATTAGTTCCTTAATCCGCAAACGTCCTTGCTTCAATTTTTCTCCAAGCCGGATAATCTCTTTAAGTCCAATGGGAGACTCCAGAATGGCCTTCATGACTTCGTTTTCGCCTTCTTCTATCCTTTTGGCTATTTCCACTTCCCCTTCACGAGTCAGAAGCGACACCAAACCCATTTCCCGTAAATACATCTTGACCGGGTCAGTGACCTTACCGCCCATATCCAGCTTCAACTCGTCCGCGTCAGGTTCTTCCTCTTCTTCTTCCTTTTCTTGAATCTCTTCTTTAACTTTTCCCTTGATCTCCGAGATATCGCTGACAATCTGGATGTTCATCTCGTCGAAAAGCATCATCATGTCGTCAATGGCCTCAGTTGAGACCATTTCCTGTGGCAAGGCATCGTTTAGCTCTTCATAAGTCAAGAAACCCTTTTCCTTGCCACGATTGATCAATCGTTTCATCTCGTCAAGGTTTTCGTGGTTCGACATGTGGTTCTCCTTTTACGTGGAGGAGACTGATAACTCATGAAAGGAATAATCATATCTAAAACCGGGGGGCGGTCGGCCCGGACCGAACCAAAAGTGGGTCTGCCCGTTGACCGGCTTCCCGAGTCTTTTCATCAACAAACTTCGTTACCCGTATTGCCGTGAGCCTGAAGGGGGATAATTCCCCTGGTCAGTTATCTGAACTCAGCTCACCGGTCATCGAAAACGAGCAAATCATCATAATATTCTCATGTAATACACCGACGTAGGTGTCGGCTAGTCATAATCAGGATACATCACTGCAGTGTTTCCGAACTAAGTGCAAATGTATCTTCTTGTATTTAAAGACATTGCCTTGTGGTTTCATCAGGTCACGGTTGGTAAAATCTTCCTGTAACTCCTCGTCTAAGGAGCATAACTGCCGCACTTTTCCGATTATGGCCAAGGCGATAATATGCTCATCATTTGACACGCACCGTCCAGCCGTCTTAAGTTCTTGTGTTTTTGAATCTACTTCTTCATCCGGGACCTGCCTGGTTTTCCCGGCCCGGTCCAACTCGACGAGGTATTCCGAAAAAATGCGGAGCTTCTCATATTCTTTGGTCAGGTGCCCTCCGTAGACCAAACGCGCCTTCTTCTTGGATATGGCATCGTAGATCGGTTTGAAATCCGGCAGTTTCACCTCAGGAAAAATTTGGGGGACGATATTTACATCAATAATTAAGCACATTACCGACTTGTCCTTTGCAACAGTTCGGTTTTCTCCCTCAGAAAAAAATCTCGGTAACCCGTGGGTGCATTGAGAATATTCCCATATTCATCCAATCGGATGGGGTGCACCTTTGTTTCCACGCCCTTCTTCTCGAAATACAGTATGGCTACATCATCCGGTTTAATCATGCCCTTAGCCACTTCCTGACGGACCCGATCGACAATGTAGTCACTATGAGTCTCGATTACAAATTCCTTTTGTCCTTCCGCCACCAGTCGGGCAAAAAAGGATCCTAACGCGGCCTGGGCCCGGGGATGTAAATGCACCTCGGGTTGTTGCAGCAGCATCAATCTCGCATCCTTCATCACGATGCTCTGCACCACAAGAGGAAGCGATTGACAGACCCCGTAACCCACATCAACCAGGTTAAACGCCTGTCCATCAACCTTGACCATGATCTGGAAGGGATCACCCAACCCTTTCCCTAAACTCTTCACCCCGATTTGTCTGAAGAGACCTGATTCCTGCCCAAACGGCTCCAAAATTTTTATCAGGACATCCTTATTCTGCCCGGCTTCTCTAAAAATGCGTGATAAATAGGTTGGGATATGGTCTCCCTCCGGATTGAAGTCATCCGACAATTGATCATAAGTCCTCTTGGGCTGGGATCGAATTGGTGCAAGCGAAATAACTTTACCGCCTCTAAGAACGTTATCATTGAGGGATGACACTAACCCCTCCAATGTCCGCACGTCTATTAGGGGATCTATTCTACCAAGAGCCGGTATAGACTTCTCTTCATCCAACTTCTTCTGCATTAAAAAAATGCTAATCCACAGAACCGACAAGTCGTCTTCCCATTCCCGGTAAAATGGAGACCCTGTAGTGAACACGACTTCCCCAACCGAATTCAGGGCTGTTACCCTGACGCCATGTTGTTCATCGGTGGTTTCAACCTTCACCGCCCCGTTTACAGACTCAAACATAACTTCGGAAAGCCGCGCCTGCCCGTTTTCTCCGAAAAATGTGGCCACCACTTTTTCATTTCTGTTGCTCGTAAGGTGTGTATAGCCAACAGAGAACGACTTGGCCCGGCCGTACTTCCCACCCCTGTAACTGGCTATGGATTCATATCCGCCCCAGTCGAATGGCGGCAAATTGAATGGTGGGCGTGTCGTCAGGAACCTTGGGTGTTTGATGGCGGCGATACCAGCCAACAATGTAGATTTTCCGGTGCTGTTTTCCCCCACCAGGAAGGTTAGCGGCCGCAACCGGATATTATGCCGTCCGATGAAGGACCTGACGTTTTCCATGATAATGTTCATAGCCAACACCCCTCATTGAGGACGACGTTCCGCCCCGCCTTCCTACCTCCCGGCGCCATCCAAAATCCTGGCGATTTCCAGCTTCTGGCCCATCAATTCAGTCAACCGGCATACATCATTGCACATTTTGGCCGTCTCAATCTGAAATGCCAAAGAACTATTCTTCTTGATCAACCGGCGGCGATCCATGGCCCAGATCAAGTCCGCGACCAGGTCGTTTTCCTCTTCCGAAGGCATCGGCTCGGCCGCCATCAAGATTCTGGTGGCAACTTCAAGATGTCTTTCATCCTCGAGCCTATCCAGGGTGATGGTCGACTCCTGACAACCCAATTCCCGGTAGATTTCGAATAATTTCAGAGCCAGGCTCCGTAATGCCTCATCTTCAAACTCATCCACCACACCGGCCTCGATAAAATCAGCCGTGGTCTCGGGGACGGTCAACATGGTGGCCACGATGATCCGCTCCGGTGACGGCGTGCATAGAGTCAAGTTAGCCGGAGCAGATGGTGGAGCCTGTTCCTTACCTGAAGACGGTTTCTCCAGTCCCTGGGCAACGGTGGTTTCATTAACCTTAAGCGCCTCGGCCAACGTATGAATATAAATGGATCTTTCCGGGCCTCCGGGAAGTTTTTCAAATATTGGACAAACATCCTTTAAGATAAGGATCTTTCCGTCTGAGGTCAACCCATGCTTTTGAATTAACCGGTCCACATAAAAATCAAACAGCGGCCGCGCCCTGGTCACGGCTTCCCGAAAAGCCTCCGGCCCGGCCTGGCTGACGTAATTGTCCGGGTCCAACCCGGCCGGCAAAACCACCACCCTGGCCGGTAAACCGCAGATCATGAAATGCTCCAGGCTCCTTTCGGCCGCCTTAAGCCCGGCTGCGTCGGAGTCAAAAATAACGGCGACCCTGGACACGTACCTTTGCAGAAGCCGGACATGCATCTGAGTCAGA
>JADFXY010000424.1:0-3794 GCA_015233355.1 Deltaproteobacteria bacterium
GAGCTTGTTTTGAGCCGCCACGATAAAACTGGTGCCGATATCCAATCCCACTGGTCCCTTAGGTTTGTCGGCGTCTTCTCCGATCTCTTTTTCGGTGGCCACAACCGCCTTATGGGACGCTTCCACCGCTTTTTCGACCTGCCGGTCTATCTTGGCTTCGCCTGGATTTCCCATAAGCGGAGAGTCTTCAGTCAGGTGACTTTTCATTGCTTCTATTCGCTTTTGTATACCGTCAAGCTCCATATTCCTCTGTCTCCTTATTTTGTCATTGATGGCTGTTTGGGATGCCGAAATTGCGTGTCCAGTTGGCTCGCACCGATCATTTGTAACTTATCACCGATAATGGTACAAAGCAATAACAGTTTATGGTTTTTTCGGGTCAATAGCAAGTGGGCCGCTTGAATTCCACCTTGTTTCTCTGTAATTTTCGGTCTTCTTTGGGCAGATTCAAAAAAACCCCAGTGAATCAATCGGTCTGGATAGAAGAGCTGTTTTATATTATCTACTGGCCATGTATTGTTCCCATCTTTTCTGGATGGTGGCCAGTTTTTCCTCAGCCGTCATCTTTTCCTTGAAGGCCGATTCAGCCATGGTAACGGCCTTTTCCAGCTCGTTCTTGAGCAGGGCTACCTGATTGGTGAGAGCTTCCGTATGCTTTTTGGCTTTCTCTTCGGCCACGGCGACCGTTCTTTCTGCCTCATCTAGGGCAGTCAACACCGTGGCTAGTTTCTTTTCAACCACGGTTTTCTCTTTAAGGGCTATCCCAGCCTTTTGCACGGCCTCGGCTTTTTCGCTGGTAGCTCTGTCGGCCGCCGTCATCAGTTTACGCAGTTCGCTATTCAGATTGTTTATTTCCCTTTTAAAGATTTCCACATCCCGGGCGGCCCGGGTTTGTTGCTCAATCAGGTCGTGCTCCAGCTTGACCTTGACGCTCTGGAAACTCTGGACGCTTCTGTCCATCTCGACCTTTTTGGCCAATGCCGCGTCCAGATCTTTTTGGACCCGGTCCTTTTCTTTTGAAATCATGTCGGCTTTCTGTTCGGCCTGGGACCTGTCGTTGAGGGCGACCGCCAATCTTCTTTCGATCTCCTTTTTTTCCCGTAACGCCGCTTCTTTCTGTTCTTCCACCCTGGTCTTGTCGTTTAAGGCCGCATTAGTTTCTTTGGTGACGGATTCGATCTCTTTGATCGTTCGTTTCTGCAGCGAGATATACTCGGCTTCAGCCTTGGCCATGGCGTCGCGGGCCTCCTGGGCCTGCATTTCCGCCTCGATCTGCTTAGACAGGGCCTCTTGCCTGAGTTCATCTGATTGAACTTTCTCGGCCTGGACGACTTCGACCCGACTCTCGGCCTGGGCTCTGGCCTCAACCGCGGCCATCATCTTTTTTTCGGCTTCAGTCTTCTCGGCCTGGGCGATTTTGACCTGACTTTCGGCTTGCGCCCTGGCCTCAACCGCGGCCATCATCTTTTTTTCGATTTCCGCCTTATCCTGGAGCGCGACTTCAGCCTTGTTCTGGGCCTCATTCATGGCCGCTAGAGCATCTCTGGCTTTTTGTTCGGCCTCGGCCTGGCCTACGGAGACTGTTTTAACCTCGTCGTTAAGAATGTTGATGTCTCGCTGAAGTTGCGCCTTATCCGTCTCTAATTGGAAAATTCGTCCGTTTAACAGAGCCAGGATGTTATCTAATTGGGCCTGCGAATGCCTCAAAAGTTCCTCGATGGCTGACTTGCCCGTCTGAAATTCAGATTCCACCCGGAGCACGGCATTACGCGTTTTTTTCAAAATTGCTGCCTTTTCCTCAGACATCAATGCATCTAAGGTTCTAACTTCCTTAATCCCGCCGGGGCCGGTGACCATGGGCAGAATATATCCATTGACGATGACGTCGAAGTCCTCTGTCTTGGCTTTATCTATAGCCTCTTTCGGCGTGGCCACTATGGTCACGTCATAGTGCTCGGACAGCAGTTTCCTAAATGCCTCCACCTGAGTGGGGTCGCCATCGATGATCATTACTTTTTTCTTTGTTGCCGTCATAGCCACCTCTATATGCTGTGGGCGGGTTGTTTGTTTCGGCTCATCGCCGCAGTTGCGTTCCATACTTTGAACGGTCGGAATTGACTCTTGGGCGTGCGCCGTTATCCAGGGCGGCGTTTTCCAAACCCCTGGGATAGATTATATAGCGCCTTCGGCGTATCAGGTGGTGGGCTTAAACCACCCCAACGGAAGTCAGTTGGGCGATATCCGGGTCAGGATAGCCCAGTTCACGCAAAATACTTTCAGTATGTTGACCAAAACCGGGGGGGGCGGTCCGAATCGCACCCGGCGTGATCGAGAACTTTACCGGAATGCCCACCAGAGCTGTTTGTTGAGACGTATCGTCTCCCACATGGACAATCATCTCTCGGGCCTTGACTTGGGGATCCTCATAAAGCTCGCCCAGTTCGTTCACCGGCCCGACGCAATAGTCCCCCGCCTGAAGCTCATGGAGCCAGGTGTCTCTGGTTTTGGTTTCGAATATCCGACGCAGCCGGCTGATAATCTCTTCATTCCGGCCGGTGTCGTACTGAAGAGGTCCGTAATCAGATATGTCCAGATAATCACATAGCTTTTGCCAAAATCGATTTTCCACGGCCCCAACGCTCAGGAATTTGTCATCTTTAGTCCGGTAGACGTTATAGCAAGCGAATTGGTGAGACAGTAGGCTATCCCCTCGTTTAGGCGCGATGCCGAACATGGATTTGGCCCCGATGGCCGCCGGGAGGGTAGCCACTACTCCGTCCATCATGGAGATGTCGATATATTGCCCTTGCCCCGTGCGTTGCCGCCAATACAAGGCCATTAATATCCCTGTCGCGGCGTTCATCCCGCCGCCAAAGATGTCTGCCACCTGGATGCCGGGAATAGCCGGGAGGCGGTCCTTCTCGCCATTTATTCCCAGCACCCCGCCGTAACCGACATAGTTGACGTCATGGCCGACCCAGTCCCGGTAGGGGCCGGTTTGTCCATAACCGGTGATGGAGCAGTAAATGATGTCCGGTTTTGCTTTTTTGACTGATTCGTAGTCCACCCCCAGCCGGGTGGTCACCCCGGGCCGAAAGCCCTCCATCACCACATCGGCCTGGGCCACCAGCTTGAAGAATATCTCCTTGCCCTGATCATGCTTCAAATTCAGGGTCATATGCTCCTTGTTCCGATTCACGCCATTCAGAGGTAATGATCTGGATTCGTACTCAAATCGGCGATCTTCGAGCTGGATAACCCTGGCCCCGTGATCAGCCAGGATCATGGAACAGTAGGGGCCGGGAAAGAGTCTGGATAAGTCTAAAACCGTGATGCCTTTTAGGGCGCCCTGCATATTTTCTCCCTTGCCTGCACTTTGTGACTACCGGTCAATGGTCGATCTTGGCCGTTTTTTATAACTCAAGAAGGTGAGAACCGGATTAACCTTCCGGCTCGTTAGTCCTCGACTGGCGCCTCCAGGTCTCTAATCAGGAGAGTGCCCCCGACCACGGCCACGGGAATGACCACCAGGCCGATAAACGGAATCATCAGGACCAGAAACACACCCAAGGAAAAACCGGCCGCGACCAGGTAGTGATCCAAAACCAGCCGAATTTTGGCCGAAAGACTTAATCCCCGGCGAGACAACGCATAATCAAAAAATTGGAGGGAGATAAAGAAAAGAGTCACCAGCCCCCCGACCAGCATATAGATCACCGAACCGATCACCGGCACCAGATTTATGACTAACAGGGCCAACATGATGGCCACAAAAATCGCTGCCTTAGTCAGCT
>JADFXY010000425.1:0-3778 GCA_015233355.1 Deltaproteobacteria bacterium
GCGTGTTCGTTGGTATTTGGATAAATTTAATTGTATTCACTCCCCACAGGTGAAATGGTAAAGAAAACCAGACAATGCTGAACACGTTGTAACCTTGTTTTTTTATGATTAGTTCCGATTTTGTTTCAAGGCCAATCGTTAGAGGCGACGCGTAACCCGTAACGCTCAACACGTAACCCGTAACCCGTAACCCGCAACGATAAATAATACCTAATAAATTCATAGCGCTAATAACACGATTCGATCAAACTGAGCCAGTGCCCTTGAAATTGTTTTCCAGATGATTTAGATTAGCTGCCATCATTTTAGGATAAAAGGAGAGGTCATGAGTAGAAAAATAGGGTTTATCGGCGCGGGCAACATGGGTGGCGCATTGATTAAAGGGCTGGTCACCAGCCGCAAGGTTACCCCGGACCAGATTACGGCCGCGGATGCTTCCGAATCCCGTCTAAAGAGCCTGTCTCAAGAGTTCGGGATTGTGACGACAACGGATAACTTGGCCCTGGCTCAAACCAGCGAGGTGATCGTTCTGGCGGTGAAACCCGGGGTGGTTAAACCGGTTTTGCTTGACATCAGAGCTGAAATTCCCAAAGGCAAATTGGTCATCTCGGTAGCCGCCGGCATCACCATTGATTTTATTTCGAGCTTCCTGGACATGGGGGTCCGGATCATTCGAGCCATGCCCAATACCCCGGCCCTGATTCAAGCTGGGGCAGTCGGCCTGTCCATCGGGCCTAAAGTTCCGCCGGAAGATGTGGACCTGGCCAAGATGTTGTTTGGTTCGATTGGGCTGACGGTGGTGGTCGGCGAATCGATGATGGACGCGGTAACCGGTCTCAGCGGGAGTGGGCCGGGTTACGTTTTCCTCATTATCGAGGCCCTGACGGATGCGGGGGTCAAGATGGGCTTAAACCGGGCTGATGCTCAGGTTTTGGCCTGTCAGACCTTGTATGGGTCGGCGAAATTGATGCTGGAAACAGGAGAGCACCCGGCTAAGCTGAAGGACATGGTCACCTCTCCGGGTGGTACGACTATGGCCGGGTTGCATGAATTGGAGAAGAGCGGCATCCGGGGCACCATCATTAGCGCCGTTGAAGCGGCTACTCTCCGCTCCAGAGAATTAAGCCGGGGGTAGTAGCCATGCCTTGACCCCCAGACCGGATTAGTTGTCTCAGATTAATCATCGGCGGGGGCATTCGTTTCTCAAGTTTTCTGGGTAGGGGTAGGGTCGTGGGCCGGGGTAGGGTCATGGGCATAGATGCCTCTATCTATGAAAATGTCCAAGAGGTCGGGGTCGAATTGAGTGCCCCGGCCTCTAACCATTTCTTGCAAGCCTCTTTCGACGGATAAGGCGCCGCGATAAGGGCGGGTGCTGGTCATGGCATCGAAGGCGTCGGTGATCACCACAATGCGGGCATCTAGTGGGATTTCCAGGCCCTTTAGGCCATCGGGATAACCTTTACCGTCATACCGTTCGTGATGGTGCCGGATGATCGGCAAGGCCGGAGCCAGGGCCCGAACAGATTTGATCATGCGATATCCGATCTTGGGGTGTTCCTTAAGATGCTCATACTCCTCGGCCGTAAGCGGCCCCGGTTTGTTCAGCACCTGGTCTTGGACTCCGATTTTGCCGGTGTCGTGAAGAAGACTTCCATACTCCAAATATTCCAGTTGCTCTTCCGAAAACCCCACCTCTCGGGCCAATTCCAAGGCCCAGAAGCTGACTCGGTGGCAATGGCCCCTGGTGTAGGGATCTTTGGCTTCAATACCTTCTGACAAGGCCCGGACGGTCTCCAGATTTGTTTCCTTGAGTCGATCCAAAACCTGCTGCAATTCCCTGGTCCGTTCCGCCACCAGCCGCTCTAGATTCTTCTGATAGTGTTTGATTTCCAGCCGCATCCGGCGGCGCTCCAGGGCCCGGTCAAGGCTGATCCCAAGTATATTCAGGTCGATCGGTTTTGACAGAAAATCGTAGGCCCCAGACTTCATGGCATCCACGGCCACTTCTATTTCGCCGTACCCGGTGAGCAAAACCACGGCCAGGTCGGGGTAATGTTGCAGCGCCGACTTAAGTAACTGGATTCCGTCCATGACCGGCATACGGATATCGCTCAGGACAAGATCCACCTCATTTTGCAACAGAATATTTAGAGCCTCCTGGCCGTTGACGGCCGACAGGCAGGTGAATCCCTTTTTGTTTATCCATTTTATAATAAGATTTCGTACATTCGGGTCATCATCGACTACAAGCAGAGTTTCCATTACTCGCCTCACGTTATTCATGATAGCCTCTGTTCAGCGGCGCCCTCTTTTTGAAACTGCGTAATTCAGATAATTATTTAATCTTTCCAACGGTCTATTAGGTAACGTTTATTTTCTTCGAAGACATCACATTCACTTTCGATGTATTCTTCCGCCTGTTGAATGGACATGCGTTCCGTTTTCTTGGCGTATGATAAGGTCTTACCATAATAAATCGGGATTAAGGAGTCCGTGATTTCTTCGTGGGTCGATATTTTGTCTTTGTATGAGATGGCCATGTCAAAAAGTATGCGAGCCCATAGTTCGCACGGAAAGTCAAAATGGTCCAGAGGGATATCACCGACTTCCTTAAGCTTGTTGAAAGTGGCTTCGGCCAAAACAACTTGCCAGGTATCCATATATCGGTCAAAACCAAGCCGAAAAGATTGGTATAGCCGTCCCTTGTCGATTGACACGGGTGGCGGGGCTTCAACTTCACCCAGTCCGAATCCGAATATGGCCGTGGGCCGACTCCATTTCACTTTTTTCCAATAGTCGGAGAATTTGATCATCAAATTGAAAATAGTCCCGACCGACTGGCGGAACATGGGCACCAGGTCGGCGGCCGGGTCTTTGGGCTTGTGAATCTTGGGGCGCCCCATAAAGGACTGACATATAGGAATATTATTATTAATAGCCAATGTCGTCATCCAGATATCGGCGCCGAACTGGGCCACGGCTTCGTCCCAGGCTTCCAAATTATGGTATATTTGATTGAGTTTTCCGTTAAAACCGAAGTCGCCGCCGATGGGTTGCCGAACGCGGCGTCCGTAAAGAGTGCGAGTTAGGGGATAGGCGATGCTGTTGGTCAGGGAACCGTCGTACTTGTCGCGGACATAAAGCGGGCAGACAAAGCCGAAGTCCTCAAACAACGGTTGGCCTAGATTCTTTATCCACCGCGGGGTGACGGATCTTAAATCCGCATCGATGATCACGACCGCCTCTGCCCCAAGTTCCGCGACTTTTCTGAATAAATTTTTTAGATTATTGCCTTTGCCAGCGACCCCGGGGTCGGTCGATAGATATATCTTCGGCACCTCTGTTTCAGTGCTCAAGAAGACTTCTCTGGTTCGGTCGTGGGAGTTGTTATCGCAGTTGATCAAGACAGCCTTAAGATCAGAAAAGTATTGCGCCAGGCCAATGCCGGCCTGGGTTGCGGGGAAGGCGATGTTCCCCGCTTCGTTGTGGGACGGGATGGCCACAACCATATCGGCTTTCTTGACATTATGCGGGTTTTCCTCTCGGACAAACATGATCACTCCGTCTGAATATTGGGGCGGCCGGTTCTTTCCAAAATCTAAAAAGAGACAAAGCCATTTCATCTTTAGTTTGCGCATCGGCATGCTGCCGCCGGTCCGGCTGAGGAAATCATACCAAATTTGGCTTGCCGGTCAATATAATTATCTAAAACAGCGGCCGAAAAGAACCGGAAAGGCTTTTAAGCGGCCTTATTCTGGATATTATGGTCCTGAATTAA
>JADFXY010000426.1:0-3760 GCA_015233355.1 Deltaproteobacteria bacterium
GTTGAAAGGAGAAAACCCGCGTGATCAACGGCGCGACCTCGATCAACCCCCGGCTGAGGAGGGCCAGGGCCGGAGCAAAGGGGCCGCACCGGGAACCAACCAGAGTCACTTCATTAACCACCACCCGGGTCATGTCCAGGAGCACCGGCTTGATGTGGGTGCTTTTCACGAAGATCAGGCCTCGTGGCTTAATGGCGTCCAAGGCCGTGCTCAATCCCGGCACTGACCCAGACGCTTCCACCACGACATCAAAGCCCCTTTCCTCAAAGCCTTCTCTCTGATGAGTGATAACACCGACGTGGCGGACGATGTCCAGCTTGTCTTCATGCCGCCCCACCAGATGGACTTCGGCCCCGGTCAGGCGGAGAACCTGGGCGGCCAACAAACCGATGCGGCCGTCTCCGACGACCAGGGCGCGGGAGGTTGGCCGGATGTGAACCTGATCGGGCATCTCCACCATGGCGGCCAAGGGTTCGGTAAACACCGCCGCGGCATCGGGGACCTGATCCGGGACCATGTGGAGGTTGGCTTCTGGTAAAACCAGGTAGTCAGCGAAGCAACCAGGCCGGCCCAGGATGCCGATGGCCGTGCGGGAGGGACAATGCCGGGCATCAAATCTCCGACACTGGTCGCACCGGCCGCATCCCACGTTAATCTCTCCGACTACCCGGCGTCCGATCAGGCTGTGGTCATCCGCCTCCTCCACCCGGCCGACAAATTCATGACCCAGCACGCCGGAAAAGCCGTGGTACCCTTGGGTCAGCTCGAAATCAGTCCGGCAAAAACCGCTCATTAATACCTTGACCAGGGCCTCGCCCGCCGGTCGGACCGGCCGGGGCATTTCCCGCAGTGATAATTTTCCGTCGTATACCAACCCCAACATATCAATATCTCCCGGCTATTTCGTATTTAATGCCGACCATGGCGGACTACAGCCAGGTCTTCATTTTGGCCCCGATGGCCCTGGCTTCGGCCATGATCGCGTCTTGATCCAAGGTTAGGACCCGGCCGTTTTCCATAACCAGCCGGCCGTTGATGATAACCGTAGTTACTTCTCCTCCTGTCGCAGAATAGACTAGATGAGACGGCAGATTGTACAACGGAGTGAGGTGTGGGTGATCCATATCGAGAATAATCACGTCGGCTTTTTTTCCTTTTTCCAGGCTCCCGATCTGATGAGCCAAATCAAGAGCCGCGGCTGAGCCGTTGGTGGCCAAATCCAGCACTGTTCCGGCTCCCATCACTGTTGGATCTTTAGAGGCCAGCTTGTGGAGTTTCGCAGTAATATCCATCTCCAGGAACATATTCAAGTTGTTGTTACTGGCGCAGCCGTCCGTACCCAGGCCGACGGTCATCCCCCGCTGAAGCATCTTGGGCACCGGGGCTACTCCATTGGCCAGTTTCATATTGCTCTCCGGATTGTGGGCCACCCGGACCTGCCGTTCCGCGAGTAAGTCCAGCTCCTCATCGGATACGGCTACCACGTGATCAGCCAAAAGGTGAGGACCCAGGACTCCCAACCGTTCCAGATGGCGGATCGGGGTGGCGCCGTGTTGTTCCAACGACTGGGCTACTTCTGCCTCGGACTCGGACAGGTGGGTGATCATCATCACATTTTCGCGTCTAGCCATGTCCATGGCTTTTAGAAACAGGTCTTCTCCGCAGGTGTAAACAGAATGGGGTTCAATGGCGGGCGTGATGAGATCGTGGCCCCTATATTCCTGGATGAGCTCTAGAGTGTAGTCGAATCCGCGTTCAATCGGCCCGTAGTTCGGTGAAGGAAAGTCATAGATGACTTCACCAACAACTGCCCTGATTCCAGCCTGTTCAGCTGCTTTGGCGACTTCCTTTTCAAATAGATACATGTCACAAAAAGTGGTAGTGCCGGACTTGATCATTTCTAAACAGGCCAGTAGGGAACCGATATAAACAGCGTGTCCATCGAGTCGGGCCTCGCCGGGGAAGATGTAGTTGTTCAGCCATTCCATCAGAGGAAGATCATCGGCCAGGCCTCGGAACAAGGTCATGGCCGCATGGGTATGGGCATTGATCAGACCGGGCATAACCAGGTGACCCTGGGCCGGGATAATATACTTTGGTTTCAGGTGACGGGGTGGTTCCCCAGGCCCGGCATCGGTGATAACATCCCCGGTTATGGCCAGGTAGCCTGGTTGATAAGTGTTTCCGTGGCCATCGAGGGTTAGGACGGCACCGGACTTGATCAGGATATCGCAAGTGGTTTCCATGTGATGTGGCTCCGTTAATATTCAGTCAAGAATTGGAGAAAAAGCCTAACCGTGAAAGTCGCCATCAATACCAGCGGCGACCCTTTGAGATTACAAATCATCATTTTAATATAACACATAAAATGTCCTAATAGAATGAATGTGAAAAAATAATAAATATAATCAATATGATACACACTAATTGTGTGATAAAATGCAGTTATTGTGTTATGTTACAGGATCAACACTTATTATTTCATATAGTATTGGCTAACTATATTAATAAGTTAATTGACAATAACCGTTTTTATTGTTGACACCTGGTACGGTAACTAGTATACATGGACACTCCTTGACCATTAAGCCGCTTAATAAAATCACGGCAAAGGAGGTTATTAATGGTGAATACTAGTGTTAATCGACTTAAATTATTTGTGCTTATTGTTTTTTTTACCCCGGTTGTCTTTCTCGGCCACTTTACCATGTCTCCGGTAAAGTCCCAGGCCAATGAACCCCGTTTACACCGTCCCAAAAGCATCGTCGGCTCCGCTCATTTGGAAGAGCTGACCGAGCGAAAGTCCGAATTATCCCTTCGTAAGACCAAGAGTCAGACCAAAAGCAAGGCCAAAAGCAAGATCAGCGGCAAGCTCAAAAGCAAGTCAAACGGTAAAAGAAAGAAAAGTGCCAGGAGACTCAGCCCCAGTGCCGGGACTGATCCGTCCGCGGCCATTGACCTAACCATCCGCCAGGCGGCAGCTAAATACGGCCTGGAGCCTTCTCTCATTCGGGCCATAATTAAGGCCGAATCCGAATTTGACCCCAGGGCTCTCTCGCCTTACGGGGCCAAGGGGTTGATGCAATTGATGCCCGGAACTGCGGCCGCCTTGGGTGTGAAGGATCTGTATTGTCCCATCCAAAACATCAAAGCCGGGGCCAGACATTACAAAAAACTGTTAACCACCTTTAGAGGTGATCACATTTCAGCTTTGGCGGCATATAATATTGGGAAGGTCAGGGTGTTGAGATGTGGTATCCCGCCGGGGGTACGGCGGGACTTTGTCCAAAAGGTTCTGGCTTATCAGCGGCAGTATTCCAGGCGGGATGCGGCCACAGATTCAATGCGCACTTTCGCCGGGTTGCCAGATGCAAAAGTTCTTGATTAGGGTCAGGCCGGGAGGGCCGCTCTTCTCGGGATGGAATTGTACGGCAATAAGATTGTCCCGCCCCAGGGCTGAAGCAAACTCAATTCCGTGTAAGGTTTTGGCCAGAGTCAAGGACTGGTCGGCCGGGACAGGAAAGTAAGTGTGCACAAAGTAGAATTCGCTCTCCGGCGGGATTCCCTGAAAAATAGGGTGTGGCCGGGTCAGAGCGGCCCGATTCCAACCCATGTGTGGGATCTTCAATCGCCCGCCCGCCTGGTCCATTAGAGGTGAAGGGAACGACCTGACCTGTCCTTTGATCACCCCCAGGCACTCGGTGTCGTTTTCTTCACTGTATTCCATGATTATTTGGGTGCCCAAACAGATGCCCAGGAC
>JADFXY010000427.1:0-3759 GCA_015233355.1 Deltaproteobacteria bacterium
ACGGCGAGGCCGGGGTCGTGGCCATCTTTCTCGGCCGTCTTCTTGCCCAGCAGGGGGTCTATGTTAATGCCGGCCGCGCGAAGGGTGATGCCGGGTGCATCCGCGACTATGTTTACGTAGGCGACGTGGTCAAAGCCAATTTGGCCGCCATAGAAGACAAGATTAACCAGCCGATTATCAATGTGGGCACGGGCGTGGAAACCAGCACTTTGGAACTTCTTCATCTGATTGAACAGTATATTGATATAGAAGCAAAAATTGAATTCAATCCACCTCGGCCAGGCGACCTGGTGCGCTCTGTGTTGGATGCTTCCGAATACACGGCCATAATGGGGACCACAACCGACCTCGGCCAGGGTCTTAAAGAAACCGCCCAGTGGTTTCGGGAGCAAAAGTCCAGGGATTGATACCCGCCCGGCGAATTTCATAAAGAAACAGAGATTAAAACCGGACTCAACGAATGAGCTTTTTGACCATATCCCCGTCACACCCCATCTGAATTTCTCCATGATATGACTACCCGCGGCCGGGTCACCGGGAGCAGGCGAGGTTACATTGAGAAAGCGTTCTATATCTAGCGACTTAACAATTAGCCTGATCTCTGTGGTCATCATCACGTCGATTGTCGTTTTATTTGTTAATTATTATTTCATTTCCTCCAAGATCAAATCAGAACTGCTGGCTAAGGCTAATGAGTACGCCGGATCATTGGCCGATACGCTGTCTGTCCCCCTCTGGAATTACGATACCAAAAACATCGAAAGTATCGGAAGAACCTTTGCTCAGAACGAACTGGTGGTGGGATTAACCATCGAGGATAATTTTGGCAAGACCCTCTTCAAATATCTTAAACGCGACCTGGGGGAAGTCATCGGCAAAAAAGTTGACATCTTCTACGAAGGGCAGTCGCTGGGCCGGGTAGGCATCCATCTGTCCGCCCGCCATTATGAAAAAATCAATAGCCGGTTATTGATGCTTGGGATCATAACCATGGTTACGGTCGTTTTGGCTATGCTTGGAGCGACGGGTTTTCTGCTCCGAAAACTTTTAAAGAATCCCATCGATGAATTGGTCATGGGCATCGAAAGAATTGCCGATGGAGATTATTATTACCGGCTGGGTTATGCCGACAAGGCTGAAATTGAGTTGATCGGTTCTAAATTCAATTATATGGCTGATCAGATCAGGCTTCGGGAACTAAACCTGGCCGCGGAACGGGAGAGATTAGAAGTCACCCTCCGGTCTATCGGCGATGCGGTCATTGTTACCGACGTAGCAGGGCAAATCACCCTGGTCAACAAAAAGGCTGAGGAACTTTTCCGGTGGAGCCAGAAGGAAGTGGTGGGGAAGCACCTGACCGAGATGCTCCGATTCCCAGACATATCCACACAGGATGTTTATGTCCGGTTGTTGAAAGATGTTCTCCAGGCCGGGACACCTACCCGGCTGGAAACAAACAATATCATGATTGACAAACCCCATTCCGAGTGCATTGTCTCGGGTAGCGCCGCCCCGATCCTCATCGGCAGAGACACAATTAGCGGCGGCATCTTTGTATTTAGAGATGTGACCAAAGAGGAGACATTAGAAAAGAGACTACGACAATCCCAAAAAATGGAGGCCATGGGGACTTTGGCCGGTGGTATCGCCCACGATTTCAATAATATACTGACAGCCATTATCGGCTACACCGAATTAACTTTGCAAAATACGCCGGAAGATCATACCAATTGGAGAAAATTAAGTCAGATACTCAAAGCCGGGATGCGGGCTAAGGATCTGGTCAGGCAAATTCTTACATTTAGCCGCAGGACGGAACAAGAAAAAGCCCCCCTCAGAATTGGTTTAATCATCCAAGAAGTCCTTAAATTGATGCGGGCTTCCCTTCCGGCCACCATCGAAATTAGACAATCCCTGGCCGTTCCGGCAGATACCGTTCTGGCCGACCCGACCCAAATCCACCAGGTGATGCTAAATTTATGCACCAATGCGGCCCACGCCATGGGCGACAAGGGTGGGGTATTGGAAGTCATTCTGTCCAACCTGGGAATTGACCAGGATTCGGCCAAGCGCTACCCCGAACTGATCACTGGACATTACTTGAAGATAACCGTAAGCGACACCGGCTCCGGCATGGATAAAGCAACTCAGGAACGCATCTACGACCCATTCTTTACCACCAAAGCTCCAGGGGAGGGAACGGGCATGGGGTTATCCGTGGTTCATGGCATTGTCACAAGCCACAAAGGGCTGATCACGGCGTATAGCGAACCTGGTAAGGGCTCAACATTTCATGTCTTTCTTCCATTGGTCGACATGGCTTGCGACAATGGGCGACAACCCGAAATAATCATTCCCTCGGGCGCCGGAGAGCGCGTCCTTTTGGTTGACGATGAAGAAATGATTGTAGATATCTGGAAAACGATGCTGGAGAATATTGGTTACCGGGTCACCGCCACAACCTTAAGTGCTGAGGCACTGACCATATTTCGGGACCAACCGGAAGCGTTTGACCTGATCATTACAGATCAGACCATGCCCCATATGACCGGGATCGAACTGACTCGGGAAATCATAAAGATCCGACCGGATATCCCGATTATCCTCTGCACCGGTTTCAGTGAAGCCGTAACCAGAGAAAAAGTAAAGGAAATCGGCATTCGGGAAATGGTTATGAAGCCTATCATCACCACAGAAATCGCTCAGGTGATCAAAAGGTGTCTCGATCAGTGTGAAGGGTGAAAAATACCCCGCCGGTTATCCTTAGATAAGCAAGAACCAGCTAACCCGTGACCCGTAACACGTAACCCGTAACACGCAACCCGAAACGACCTAACCCTATTCCTGACCATACCCATGAGGTGACCATGCGGCTACCCTATTTTGATTATACGACGGCAACCAGGCTCCCGGAAGTCTTATCCTTACTCAATGAATACCAGGAAGAGGCAGTGTTGATGGGCGGAGGCACAGACCTTATCCCGGCCCTGAAACGCCGCCTGTTAAAACCAAGGCTGGTTATTGATTTGGCCAAGATTTCAGGCCTGCGGTATATCCGAATGGATGGCCCGATGGTTAAGATCGGGGCGGCTGCAACTTTGGAAGACGTCTTGACCAGTGATTCGATCCGGTCCTATTTTCCTGCTTTGATCCAGGCCGTGACCAGTATCGGCGCAGTCAGCATTCAGCACCACCGGGCCACCCTGGTGGGCAACTTGATGCTCAATACCCGGTGCCAATATTACAATCAGTCTCAGTTCTGGCGTTCGGGTAAGGCGCCTTGTTTCAAGGCAGGAGGTCAGACTTGTTTCGCGGAAGAACGGGGGGAAAAGTGCCGGTCGGTGTATCAATCCGACGGAGGGGCCGCCCTGCTGACGCTGACCGCCATGGTCCACGTCCAGAGCGCCAATGGGGATCGGATCATCCCCGTAGCCGACCTGTTTACCGGTCAGGGGGAAAAGCCCTTTAGGCTGGAGCCGTCCGAGATGGTCACAGAGATACTGCTCCCCATCCCGGTGGGTGTGGCGGCCGGGTCATATCAAAAGCTTCGTTTCCGTTCGGCTATTGATTATCCCCTGGTCGGTGCGGCGGCCACCGTCGAGTTCAACAAAGACAAAACCGGGGTCGAGACAGCCCGGCTGGCCTTGACCGGCATTTCCTCCGCGCCCCTGCTTATCCGGCAGGCCGGGGTATGGTTGGTCAAGAACTACAACCCGGCCCAAGGACCGGAAGCATCCCAGCAAGTTATCGCAGAAGCGG
>JADFXY010000428.1:0-3096 GCA_015233355.1 Deltaproteobacteria bacterium
AGCGGCCAAAGAATTGCTGCCTCGTGTCCCGTCTAAGGGCGTCTTGTTGTTTGATCGTGGCTATCCAAGTTATGAGTTTATTAAGTGTATTAAAGAGAAATATCAGGGGCACGTTATCTTTCGTTGCCCCGCCAAGAATACATTTGCGGCCATTGAAAAATTCATCAAGAGTGATAAAGACGAAGATATAATTTGGCTGACGAGTAAGGGCAAATTCTATCATAGTCTGTCGGTTTTGGAACGCAAAAAGCTTCAACCGATCAAACTGCGGGCTATTAAGCTTATAAGCCCCGACGGCACTTTGTCCATCCTTCTCACCGATCTCTTTGACGAACAAGAATTTCCAAAAGAGGAAATCATCGGTCTATATTTTAGGCGCTGGACGGTTGAAGGATACTATAGGGACGAAAAGGTGTCATTAGAAATTGAACGATTTCACTCAAAGACATATAATGGCATCCTCCAGGAGCTTTTCGCAGCACCAATAATGGCTGTCATATCAAGAACATTAATGGCGTTAACAGCCAACGGAAAGGAACTGGGACAAGCAGAACCCCAATTCAAAAACGCCATCATGACCTTGGCATCTGAGGTCGCAATACTTGTACCTGACCACCCGGAAAGGGCTATTCAGGTTTTTGAGGAACTCTTGATCCAAATATCAAGGGTTAAATACTATAGACCGAAAAAACCCAAACCTTCGCAGCCAAGAATGACGAAGAAACCAAGGAACAAATGGTGCGCGGCAAGATCGGCTACACCTCAACGAGCTTAATTCAACAGCATTGGGGCAGCGCCCTGGGTATTGGGGCAACGCGTGCCGTAGGGGCGACGCATGCGTCGCCCCTACAGGTGTACCCCCATGGCATCGTTGTACTAATTCAACAGCATTGGGGTGGACACCCGGCCGACCGAGGCCCGGATTCAATCGCCTGGTCTTCTTTAGTCTGCCCAACTTATTTGAATATATGGATTAATTTTTGGAAAGAGGGAAAAATGACGGTAAGAAAGATGTTGATCAGCCTGGTGGGGGGAATCTTATTGATGAGCCCGGTATTCAATAATATGGCCGCCCTGGCGGCAGATCCGGCCGCTCCACAAAAGGAACCGGAGCTCCGGGTCGATATCCCGGTATCGCTCAAAAAAGCCAATGTAGTCTTCGACATAGGCCGGGTCACATTTTCAAAAGACCTCCCCGTTGCCTTAAGGTTTATGGATATAATGGTCAACCGGTTTAAAGAACAAGGCACGGAAGGGCAGATTATCGGTAGTTTTTATGGTGATGCGGCTTATTTGGTCTTAAACGACCAGGCCTATAACAAACATCGCAATGTTACCACCGGTAATCCTTACAAAGGCTTAATCACGGCATTGCAGGCCCGGGGGGTTCAAATGGAAGAATGCGCCATGTCCATGACGCTCCAAAAAATCCGCAATGAAGATCTGCTCCCTGGTGTCAAGGTGAACAGCGGCGCCAACCTGCGGATGGTCCAGTTAATGCAACAAGGCTTTTTGCGCTTGCAGCCTTAAAATTAGCGGAGGGCAGGGGCGTTGCCCCGCACAAACCAAAGCGTCTATTGTCCGCCGCGGACCGGCCAGACCTGGTAATTGGTCGTCTTATTGGTGCAGTCGAAGACTTTGCCGTCGTACAGGCAGACAGCCCACGCATTGACCATATTTGGGGCCGGACTGGTATTTGACCAGTAATAGGTCTCCTGGACGCCGGTAAAATAATACATATTGGCTGTGCTGATGCCCTCGGTCCCGGTCGCGAGAGCCTTCAATTGCTTCAACGTCGGCAAGACCCAATCACCTTTTACCGAGCCATCGGTTAGCCAGGCCGGATTTCCGTTTTTGACCTCAGCCGCCCGATTAGCTGCAGTTGCCTTAGCTTTCACTCTGTCCACAAAAGGATACTGACCGCCCCAAGACGCGTCTTTCAGCCAGATCACGCCGGTGCTCATATCGGTTACGGTGCCGTTGTGGTTATCACACCATCGCCCAAGAGGACTAAGCGACCCTTTGCAGGTGGCACCAGACGGGTGCGACTCCGCAAGATCATCGGCAGAGGTGATGCCCGAATAAGACAAGAGGCAAGCAATCATAAAGATTGCAGACAAATAGGGCAATGCGCTTACTTTGTTTCTAATCATGGTGACCCCATCCGATATTGGTTCGAGATGATCAATCAAAAAAACATATCATATCCGATCCCGTGACTAAATTCAAGACAAACCAGCGGTGTTCATCATCTTTGTGGCCGGGGCGATGGAATCCGCTCGATCTCTTGGCGGGAAAGCAGCCCGGTAAAATTATCGGGATACCGGGCCGAAGCGGATGACCCGGCCGTAAACCGACGGACTTGGGCCGGGGCGTTGGGCCGAAACGTTTTGAACCGACCGTGTCCGGGGCGCCCGAGCCTCCCAATGGGAATCATCATCCTCATCGTTACAGCATTCCATGCTAATCAAAATGAGCATTAAAATAAAGGCGATTATCCCACTTATCAGTTTTTTGTCCATGTCGTCCTCATCTCGCCCTCATTTGAATTAAGTGTCCGTCTCATCTGAGCTGCTTATAGCATAGGCCAATGAAATCCACGCCGTTCCATTCTTGTTTTTCCATGCTGATCTCATCATTTGCATATTCGACCGAGCATTGCAGCGCCTGGTATTTATCCTCGGCCAAAACCAGGACCCAGTCCTTACCATAAATCCGCTCCAGGCCGTGCTTGTCTTGTATCAGAACCAGAGAAAGCTGGATATCATCCTCTGTGGCCGGTCTGATTTCGCCTCCGCCGACACAAAATAACTCCATCGCCATCCTCTCTTTCCGTTTTTAGATTCCGGTTACCCAGGGCAGCGCCCCGTTTGGGCTTAAGCGGAATTGTCTATTTTAAACAAATTCGTCCGATGCCCCGTCAACGAGCAACGAGCAACCCGCAACTACAAGCCGCCCACCGAGTGCAGCAAAAACACCGTGACCGATGCCCCCAAACAATAATAGCCGAATAAAGGCCAGCGGCCCTTCTCCAGCCAGCTTGAAAGCCACTTGAGAGCCACCAGCCCGGCCAAAAAGGCAAAGACCATACCGATC
>JADFXY010000428.1:3306-3730 GCA_015233355.1 Deltaproteobacteria bacterium
AGGCAGACACCCTGGACGGCCCCAATCCATGATGATTCTTTCAAACCCAATTTAGCGGGCCCCCATGGCCGGTCTTTCCGCCGTCCGGCATAAATGATCAGGCATCCCACCGAGAATAGGGCGATCGAGATCAAAGTCATATTGCCGAAGATCAGCTCAATTTCCGCATGGGGTACATGCCTGAGAAAGACTTTCTCGATCACGAATTTAAGCGCCAGCCCTAAGACGCCGGTAAAAAACGTGGCCACAATGATCAACTTAGCAAAAGTCCAAAATTTTTCCAGAGATTGAAAGTAATTTCGCCGCCATGATTTCCAAAAATAAATAAGCACGGCAAACATTGTCCCGGTGTGGAGCATGACCAGGAGCAGAGTCATCTCCGGGCTGACGGGATCAAGCCCCATGAGTTTGGCCGTGACGATGA
>JADFXY010000429.1:0-3719 GCA_015233355.1 Deltaproteobacteria bacterium
AAAAGTCGTTTTTGTTTGCCTCCAATTGCTCGATAGCCTCTTCGATATCCATCGGCTTGGCCAGAAATTGGGTGCTCTTGACGATATGCGAATCTACCTGCGTCTGCTCTTTATTTTGAGCATCTATGACGTTCATTATAACGGTCTGGATCCGATCGTTTCCCTTCTTGTTTTTGATCTTGCCCCGGACCCGTTTGATTTGTTTAGTCAGCTTGTCTAAGACAAGGTCAATGGATGAATACATATCACCGGTTGATTCCTCACCGTTTATTTTCTGACCGTTGAAAGAGATGGTCACATCGGCGATATGTCTAAATTTTTCTACAGACAAGACAACGTGGGCATCCAGCGACGTATCAGCATATTTCTTGAGACGGGCGATTTTGTCCTCGATATAGTCTTTAATTGGCTGTGAAGGCTCCAAGTGCCTAAAAGTAACGGTTACTGGCATATTCATTCCTCCGTATTGGAAGGTTTTGTGGGTTACGCGCTTATCTCCTTTTGATCTATCACAAGTTACTAGGATTGGGAGATGGTGCGTTAAAGGGCAAATGGCCGCGCCGCGGTCGATGTCCGTCTCAGGTGGTGATCATCTAGGGCCGGCGGGTAGTGCGGAAGACCATCGTAAACGGCATATCCCTCCGCCAGGCGATACTCGACTGGAAGAGTACCGCTGAATACTCCTGTCGACGACCGATGTCAATAAGAATTTGCTCCGGTATAAGGTGCTTTTCTTTTGCTGGACGATAAAAATCCCATACTTTCACGATACTTAGCCACAGTTCGGCGAGCAATGTTGATGTCTTGGGAAACCAATATCTTGACGATATCCTCATCGCTCAGGGGCTTCTTTTTGTCTTCGCCCCGAATTAAATGTCGAATCTTGTCTTTTACGCTTTCGGCTGAAATAGCCCCCCCTTCAACGCGATTGATGGCGCTGTTGAAGAAATATTTCAACTCAAAAATTCCCTGGGGGGTATGAACATATTTATTGCTGGTCACCCGGCTGATGGTGGATTCATGCATTTCCACATCTTCCGCGACGTCGCGCAGGACCATGGGTTTAAGCTGAGTGACGCCGTAGTCGAGGAAATCGCGCTGAAATTTGACGATACTTTCTGCCACCTTATAGATAGTTCGCTGCCGCTGGTTGAGGCTTCTAATCAGCCAAATGGCCGACCGGAGCTTCTCTTGGATATATTCCTTTGTTTTATCGGAAACGTTTTCATTTTTGTAAAGGGCGTCGCGGTAATAGGAGTTTACCTTTAATTTGGGCAGACCATCTTCATTAAGGACGATCGTATAATCATTCCCCACTTTATATACGTAAACGTCGGGACTAATATACTGGGCCTCGTCTCGGTTATAAATCCGTCCCGGTTTTGGATCGAGTGAGGTAATGAACTCCAAGGATTTGACAACGGCTTCAATGGTCACATTCAGTTTCTTGGCGATGGCCTGGTAGTGCTTGACCTCAAGTTCCTTAAGATGATTGGCGATGATCTTGGCGGCTAAGGAATCACCGGCGCCGAGAGCGTTCATCTGGATCAGGAGGCACTCTTGCAAGTTTCGGGCCGCCACCCCGATAGGGTCAAATTCCTGGATTTTATGAAGTACTGATTCGGCAAACTCGCTGGTCGTCCCAGTTTGAGCCGCGAGTTCTTCTAAACTCGTCATCAGATATCCGTCGCCGTCCAGGTTACCGATGATTAACCCGGCCACGCTCTCTTCCAAATCGCTAAGTCCGGCCGTCAGCAATTGCCAGTTGAGGTGTTCTTCTAAGGAGGTCTTTTGAGTTAAGATATTTTCATAGGAAGGGAGATCCCTGTCCTCGGAATGGCTGCCGACGGTCTGACTGGTATTGTATTCCTCCAGATAGTTCTCCCAGTCGATATCATCGGCTGCCTTTCGCTCATCAGCCACGTCGGGCGCTTCAACAGCGGTCGCTTTTTCCGGGAGCAATGGTTCTTCCGAACCCTCTATTACGGTGGGTTCAGTCGGTGATTCAGCAGGTTCGTCTCCAACGGCTTCCGCTTCTAAGAGCGGATTTGTCTCAATCTCCAGATTGATCGACTCCATTAATTCGAGACGGTTCAATTGCAGGAGCTTAATTGCTTGCTGTAGTTGGGGGGTCATCACCAACTGTTGGCTAAGCTTAGCTAGTTGTTTGATTTCTAAAGCCATATTATCAAATTCTGGAAACCGCCTGTATAAGGAAGATAACGGCAACAAGACCAATAAGGACGGCCATGGCAGCCTGATTGTTTTCTCTCTGCTGATAACATCATTCCACCGCCGGAGCTAAAGAGTAAATTTTTCACCTAAGTAGATTTTCCTCGCTTTAGGGCTCTGAGCGATCTGATGTGGGTCGCCTTCTTCGAGGATGACTCCTTCATTCAGAATATAGGCCTTGTCGCAGACACCCAAAGTCTCCCGAACGTTATGGTCGGAAATAAGAATCCCCATTCCCTTATCTCGGAGAGATCGAATAATGTTCTGAATGTCGTTGACCGCCAAAGGGTCTATCCCGGCAAAAGGTTCATCCATCAGCATAAATGACGGCGCCGTGACCAAGGCCCGGGTGATCTCGACGCGTCGCCTTTCACCGCCTGATAAGGAAAAGGCCATATTCTTTGCCAAATGGCTGATATTGAGTTCATCGAGCAGTGACTTGAGTCTTTCTTCCCTATCTTCAAGGTTCAGGTCCATCGTTTCAAGGATGGCCATGATATTCTTTTCCACCGTCAATTTCTTAAATATCGATGACTCCTGAGGTAGATAGTGAATCCCTTTTCTCGCTCGGGCATACATGGGATCATCGGTGATATCTTGGCCGCCTAGTCTGATAGTTCCCCGATCGGGCCTGACCAGTCCGACGATGGAATAAAAGGTCGTTGTCTTGCCTGCTCCGTTGGGGCCCAATAACCCGACCACCTGGTTTTGATCCACCTGGAGAGAAACGTTGTTTACCACGGTTCGTCTGTGGTAAATCTTGGTGAGTCCTTCAACCGATAACACCGCCATCCGTCAAGTTCACCTCTGACCTGATTTTTGAGGAAAAATAACTGTTTTTACTTTTCCCTCGACCAGATACTTATTTTCGGGCAAGAGCAGCGTTATTTTCTGACCGTTGACGGTGTTCTTGTCTTGTTTAACTTCAGGGGATCCAGTCAGAATTACCTTTTGGCCTTGATTGAAATACTCCGCGCGTTCAGACTTAGCCACAATATCTTTCTGGATGATAACTACGCGTCCCTGGGCGACGAGTCGGTCGATGCTGTAGGATTCCTTCTCTCCCTTGGCGTTTTCCTTGTAGATGGCCGTAAGGGTGTCACAGTTGATTTTGAATTCGTCTTGAGTCGCCCTGACGTTTCCCGTAAAAACAAGATTCTTTGACCGGTGGTCCGCTTCAAACCGGTCTGAATCAATATTGATTGGGCTATCGCTCTTGAGCGCGACCGGGGACTGGGACCAGGCCGTCCCTATCCACGCACCTAAGATGGCCGGCAGAAGTGCTAAGATAATTTTCAACTTCAAAGGACTGCCTTTTTTAGAACCGATCCGGTGTTATCCAACAGGACCTTAACGTGGTTAAAGATGGTTAGCCGGGAGGTATCGATGTTGTACTCCATACCTTTTCCGCTGATGTTAATTTCCGGCCCCCGAACATAAATTTCTTCGTCAGTGTGAACGGCTCTCTTTGATGGGGAATAATCAAG
>JADFXY010000042.1:0-18283 GCA_015233355.1 Deltaproteobacteria bacterium
CATTATTGCTTGCGGGTCGCGGGGAGAGGCATTTAGGGGTTTCAAAATCGCTTTGCGGGACCAACCGGACGCCCACAACGTTCTTCTGGTAGATTCCGAGGCGTTTGTTGCCGCCAAGGACCCCTGGCAACATTTGGCTACCAGTGACGGATGGGAAATTACCGGTCTAACGAACCGGCCGTGCTACATGATGGTCCAGGCCATGGAGGCATGGATCATTGCCGACCCGGATAAATTGTCGACTTATTACGGCCAGGGATTCAATCCCAATGCAATTCCCAAGAATCCCAACGTCGAACAAATAGAAAGGGATTCGCTTGAGCCGGCCTTGAAGGCAGCCACCCGCCTGACCACTAAAGGCGAGTATCATAAGATCAAACATGGGCCTAAGCTGCTGGCGCTGCTTTCACCGGAGGAAGTGTGCCGAAAAGCCGAACACTGCCGAAGGCTGTTTGAGGATTTGAACTTATTGTTGTCATCGTCCTAAGACGCGTGACCATCCATCTGAAGACCCAGAGGAATGGACACGACGTGGTGCATTTTATTTTTCTGCCCGGCCGGGTTACACTCCGGGACAAAAAAACGATGTCAAAATACTTTTTTATTGCATTTCCATCTCAAAGGAGGTAAAAGCGGTAACTTTGCCGTAGCGGCTACTTTCGGGTAATTTTATGGCATTAAGAAAAGAAGCAATAACGATAAACAGGTTTTCCTCCGGCCGTTGGGCGACAACCCTCAGGCCCGTCTTGATCGGATTAGTCTCGCGGCGGGCATCACTTAGCGACTAGTCCCTTTCCGGCCATCAGCCAAATCGGCACTGTTTCTGCGGGACCGGGGGCAAAGAAACAAAAATGCCGCATCGGAATGGCTGTTCCTCGGTGTCATCTCTATGTTCATTGTTGCTTTGATTGGCGAAAGGCAACTTGGGCGACCGGTTTAAGATATTGAAAAGTCCCAGGACAAGGACCAACCATGAAAAAAAATGTTGAAACCACTCTGACTGTTTTCTATTGTCAAAACAGCTTTAAAGAAAATAAGCGGACGCTGGAAGCCCAGGCGGGACCAAGGGTCAGACTCTTCCCCATTCCCTGCAGCGGCCGACTGGAGCCTCTGTTCTTATTGCGGGCTCTGGAAGGTGGCGCTGATGCCGCCTGCCTGTTTGTTTGCCCGGAGGGGGCTTGCCGCTATTTTGAAGGCAACCGCAGGGCGTCCAAGCGGGTGGCTTATACCCAAAAAATGCTCAAAGAGATCGGCCTGGAGGAGGACCGGGTGTTCATCACTTTTATGTCGGCCAATGAGAAACGCCCGCCCAAAAAGATGATTCTGGACGCCTTGGCCGCCGCGGAAAAATTGGGGCCGTCCCCCTTGAACAAGGCGCCCCTAAAGGAGAAAAAATAATGATCACCGCAACCAGAAAACCCTTAGACGATATCAAGGCCATGATTCGTCCGTTTAAGAAAGTTCTTATCGCCGGATGCGGGTCTTGCGTGGCCGAATGTGCGGCGGGTGGCGAAAAGGAGGTGGCGCAACTGGCCTCATCCTTGCGAATGGCCTTCAAGCTTGAGGGGCAAGCCATCGAACTGAATGAGATCACCGTAGACCGGCAATGCGTGAATATCTTTTTGGACCAACTTGAGCAACCTACCCAGGCCAATGAAGCGGTCCTGTCTTTGGCTTGCGGCGCCGGGGTCCAGGCCCTGGCCGAACGGCATCCCGACCGCCACGTCTTCCCTGCCTTAGACACCCAGTTTCTCGGCCAGACCAAACAGCCGGGGCTGTGGCTGGAAAATTGCCTGGGATGCGGCCAGTGCAAGCTTTATTACTTTGGCGCCGTTTGTCCTTTAGCCCGGTGCGCCAAGCAGTTGTTTAACGGACCATGCGGGGGTTCCCAAAAGGGTAAGTGCGAAGTGGATCCGGATAAGCCCTGTGCCTGGCAATTAATCATTGATCGTCTTGGCGCCCTTAACGCCCTCGACCGGCTTGATGAAGTCTATGAGCCCGTTGACTGGTCTTGTAAGCAAGGACGGGGACCGCGGAAAATCGTGAGGGAGGATCAACAAAGTTGAAGACAACAAGCCACTTAAAACAGGTACTCGCCCAGGGGCATTTTGCCGTAACCGCGGAAGCCGGGCCGCCCAAGGGTTGTGATCCGGAAGTAATAAATAAAAAAGCAGAGATACTCAGAGGATCGGTGGATGCAGTGAACGTCACCGACAACCAGACCGGGATCGTCCGCATGTCCAGTATGGCTGCCTGTGCTTTGCTCCTCCGGGCCGGGATCGAGCCGGTGCTTCAAATGGTCGTTCGTGATCGAAACCGGATCGCCCTGCAATCGGATATTCTGGGCGCGGCAGCTCTGGGAATACAAAATGTGATGTGCTTAACCGGTGATCATCAAACCTTCGGCAACCAACCCGGGGCCATGGGGGTATTTGACCTGGACTCCATCCAATTTGTGGCCACGGTCAAGAAAATGCGGGATGAAAGCGTTATCCTAGGCGGGGATCCACTCACCTCGGCGCCACCCATGTTTATCGGTGCGGCCGCCAATCCCTTTGCTGATCCTCTCCCCTTCCGAGTGACCCGGCTGGCCAAGAAGATCAAAGCCGGAGCGGATTTCATTCAGACCCAGTGCATATTTAATCTGCCCCGCTTTAAGGAATTCATGACCATGGTCAGGGACCGGGGGCTGGACCGGCAGGTGGCCGTTTTAGGCGGTATAACGCCCATCAAATCGGTAGGTATGGCCAAGTACATGGCCGAAAAAGTCGCCGGTATGGATGTCCCGCCCGAAATCATCGCCCGAATTAACGGCGTACCCAAAAAGAATCAGCGGGATGAAGGGCTGAAGATTTGTCAGGAAACCATCCAGGCTTTAAGAGAGATAGAGGGAGTGCGGGGCATCCACATTATGGCCATTGAATGGGAGGAAGCTGTTCCCCAGATCGTCAAGGAGGCCGGGCTGCTCCCACGGCCGGCTGTAAGTGGTGACGGAGGTCCCCATGCCGGCTAAGTATCATATCCATACCCAGGAGACTCCGCCCAGGTTTAAGGCGCTGATTCGTTCCGGCGTCATTGCCTGGGAAGAGGGCTGTTTGAAGTGCGCCGTGTGCGTAAAAAAACAGTGCGTCTATAAGGTCTACGACCAGCGGAATTTAGATGGACGGCAGATGCTTGATTCCATAGACACCCTGTGCAAAGACTGCTACCGGTGCGTTCAAGGATGCCCCGCCCGGCTGATCAATAAAGCGGTTAACCCGGAATACTTACAAATCGGGGACGAGACCTTTACCCCGGAAATCATCACCAAGACCTGGAACCAGGCGGCCACCGGCAAAATTCCGGTGAGTGGAGCCGGATACGGCGGTAAGTTCAGCGGCAAAGGTTTTGATGCCATGTGGACGGACATGTCCGAAATTGTCCGACCCACTCGGGACGGGATTCACGGCCGGGAATACATCAGCACCGGGGTGGACTTGGGCCGGAAAGATATGTATTTAAAAACCGGGAAAAACGGCGAGATGAAACTGCCGACTTATCCCTCGGTCCGAATAGAACATCCGGTCCTTCTTCAGGTGCCCTCCTTCGGCGCGATCCAAAAGCCCTTTTTGCTGGGCCTGGCCGCGGCCGCCCATAACCTGCTGACCCAGGCCATCATTCCCGCCGCGGCGATTGACCGGGACTTCAGGCCGCATCTAGCCCATGTTGTCCCGTCTCTGGAGCCAAACATCGGCTTAGACGAAAAGATGCTCAGCAAGGTGTCTATGGTGGAGATTGTCGATCACCCCAAGGTCATGCATCAGGTCGGCAAGATAAAAAAGAAATCGTCCAAAGTGACGGTTATCGTCAAAGTGCCCCTGAATAAAAAATCACCGGCCCGATGCCTGGAACTGGTCCAGACCGGAGCTGAGGTGATCCACCTGGCCGGGAATGATGACGGCCGGGAAAATACTCCTAAAAACGCCCGCTATATAAAGGATGCCATTGCCGACGTTCATCAAAAACTGGTGGAAAACAACGTGCGGGACATGGTCAGCCTGATCACCTCCGGAGGCATCGCCCTGGCCGAGCACGTGGCCAAAGGCATTATCTGCGGATCCGACGCCATAGTGGCCGATTTGGCCCTGCTGGTGGCGGTGGAATGCCGGGTCTGCCGGGGCTGCAAGCAGGGGCTGCCCTGTCCGGTTTGCATCGAAGACGTCACTGCCGATTGGACGACGCATCGGATGGTCAATTTGCTGGGCGCCTGGCATAATCAGTTGCTTGAAATTTCCGGGGCCATGGGAATCAGGGACATTCGCCGCATGAGAGGCGAACGCGGCCGGGCCATGTTTTTTGAAGAATTGGAGAAGATGGTCTTTGCCGGACTGGGAAAACCTGCCGCGAAATAAACTACGGATTGTTGGTTGCTTGTTTCAAGTCGCTGGTTGCTTGTGTCTGTTTACTCGTTGAAGACAACCTGCAACAGGTAACGAGTAACCGGTAACAAGCAACCAGTGACAAAACATAAGTCAAAATAGGAAACAGAGGACGGCATCAGTGAACGCTCCAACAAAAGCTTTTGATCCATCGCAAGTGAAGGAAGCCCCTTCACGGTTTCGAACCGCCCTTGGAAAATATCGGGTCTCCAGGTCGGCCAAATGCACTGTCTGCGGACTGTGTGTGGACGTCTGCCCCTTGGGAGTAAATGAAAAGACCGGCGGGCGGATCACCAGTCCACGGGACTACAAGTGTCTGGGGCCGAAGTGTCCGACCGCATGTTTCAAGCAGTGCCCGGTTCAAGCCATTACCGTCAGGACAGACCCCACTTTCGAGACAATGGGTGACTACCGCTGGACCGGAGATATGCTGGTCAGCACCTATTACATGTGCGAGACCGGGCGAATTCCCCAAAACGGGTTGGAATACCGGACGGGAGCCTCCGACGGCGGCTTCGATAAGCTGCGGCTTATTTTTCCTAAAGATCCGGCCCAGGTTTCTCCCGAGGAAGTAGACACTTCCATCGAATTGAACCGCACCGGCGACGGGCGGCCTCAAATAGACATTCCCTTTCCGGTCTACGGCGGCGGGATGTCCTTCGGATCGGTCAGTATCCGGGCTATTGTCGGCCGGATGAAAGCGGCCCAGGCCCTTAATTCTTTTTGCTGCACCGGTGAGGGCGGCTACCCGGATGATCTTATCCCCTATGACAATCATGTCATCACTCAGGTGGCCACCGGGCTCTTCGGGGTCCGGGAAGAGACTATCCAGCGCGTCCGGATTGTGGAGTTTAAATATGCCCAAGGAGCTAAGCCGGGCCTGGGCGGGCACTTGCTGGGCGACAAGGTGACCCCGGCCGTGGCCAAGATGCGTGAGGCCGTGGTCGGCAGCGCGTTGTTTTCGCCCTTTCCTTTCCACAGCGTTTATTCGGTGGAGGATCACAAAAAGCACATCGACTGGATTAAGGCCACCAACTCCAAGGCCCTGGTCTCGGTCAAGGTATCCACTCCGACAGATGTGGATATGGTCGCGGTGGGGAGTTACTTCGCCGGGGCCCATATTATTCATCTGGACGGTTCCTACGGCGGGACCGGCGCGGCCCCGGATATCGCAAAGAAAAATATCGCCATGCCCATTGAATATGCCGTCCCCATGGTGCATCGGTTCCTGGTCGCCGAAGGGATCAGAGACAAGATCACCTTGATTGCCAGCGGCGGTATTCGGACCCCCCATGACCTGATTAAAATTGTGGCCCTGGGCGCGGATGGGATAGTGACCGGAACGGCCGATATGGTGGCCATGGAATGCGTCCGGTGTCATAACTGTGAAAGTGGCCGGGGCTGTGCCCGAGGCATCGCCACTACCGACACGGGCCTGGTCGAAATCATGAAGGCGGATTGGGTAGCCCAGAGATTGATCAATATGTATCAGGCCTGGCGGGCGGAAGTTCAAAGAATACTGGCCAAGATGGGACTGAAGAGCATCCGCCAACTGGTTGGTCGTACCGAATTTCTGGCTCATTTAGACTACCTGCCGGATCACGTCGATGGCGAAATAGAGTATTGATGCCATAAAAATACTTAGGAGTCGTAACCAAATATGAACAGCCATGAATATGTCCGAAGTATCTTGGCCGCCAGGCAGGACCTCTACAAGGGGATGCCCAAAAATTTGAGCCTTTCGACAGAAGAAGAGGGCGGCTGCGGCGTTACCGGATTCTGCTGCAGCATTCCCGTCCGGGGCCGGCACATCTTCAAACCTTCCGCCCAAATGCACAACCGGGGCAACGGCAAGGGCGGCGGCATTGCGGCCATGGGCTTTATCCCTGAGATGTTGGGCGTAGACCAGACCACCCTTAACGAGGACTACCTGATCCATATCGCCGACCTCGACGGCGAGGGGCTGAAGGCCCTGGAGGAGAAGTTCATCTATCCCTTCCTGGATGTCCATCTGGCCGAGAATATCCCCCATGTGGACGACTACCGGGACATCGCGGGGCTGGAGGTGCGGCCGCCGGACATCTATCGTTACTTTGCCCGGGTTAAGCCCAACGTCCTAAAAGCCTTCGCCGCTAAAAAAGGGCTGACCAAAATGGCCCCCAGGGATCTGGAAGACGAATTCATCTACCAGAATTCAGTAAGTATAAACAGGACGTTTTATGATCCCCAGGGTAAGATGAAGGCCTTTGTCATGTCCCATGGCCGGAATTTTTTTGTCCTGAAGATAGTCGGCTATGCCGAATGGGTGGTGCAGTACTATAAGCTGGACAATTTTAAGGCCAATATTTGGATCGCCCATCAACGCTACCCCACTAAAGGCCGGGTCTGGCATCCGGGTGGGGCGCATCCGTTTATCGGCTTAAACGAGGCTCTTGTACACAACGGGGATTTCGCCAATTATTACTCCGTGGCCGAATACCTCAAGCAACGGAATATCTTCCCGCTATTCCACACCGACACCGAGGTGTCCGCCCTGCTGTTTGATCTCTATAGCCGGGTTTACGGATATTCCCTGGAGCATCTCATAGAGGCGCTGGCCCCGACCCAAGAAATGGATTTTGATTACCTGTCTAAGGACCGCC
Organism: Deltaproteobacteria bacterium; assembly: GCA_015233355.1. Classification (GTDB taxonomy): domain Bacteria; phylum Desulfobacterota; class JADFXK01; order JADFXK01; family JADFXK01; genus JADFXK01. The sequence continues at coordinate 7,061 of JADFXY010000042.1, forward strand.
AGCGGATCTACCAGGAAATTCAGAAGACCCACATCCATGCTTCGCCGGACGGCCCCTGGTTCTTTATCGTGGCCCGGAATGATACCAAAAATAACGAGCTGCAGCTTCTGGGCATCACGGATACGGCCATGCTTCGGCCCCAGGTCTTCGCCCTTCAGGAAGGTTCGATTAAAATCGGTCTGGTCTGTTCAGAAAAACAAGCCATTGACGCCACCCTGGACAGTCTGGCGGCAGAAGACCCCAGATTCGGCACCGTGGCCGATATGTACTGGAATGCCCGCGGAGGAAGCCATACTGATGGCGGAACTTTCATTTTCCGGTTGGATAATTCCAAGAGCAACGGTGAAGAGAAGCCGATGACCTGTACCGACAAGTTCGGTCGGGAAATCAAGGCGCCCCAAAACCAGGTCCCCTTTCTGCCCGGCCGGGTGTTCTATCTGATGGACGACGGACAGAAACCCATGCTGGACCTGACAGAGGAATATGCCAAAGGTGATGCGGACGCACTCTACAAAATGTTCATCGCCTCCATCCGGGATTGGGATTATGCCGAGACTCTCGATTGTTTAAAGGAGCTTAAACGGCTGGCCAATGAATCGGACGGGAATCTTGACTTGACCCTGAATGTGATGACCAGATTGATCGATTTACGGTATCCGACCTTCGAAAAGAAAAGAAGATCTTTGCTTCAGATGTACAACTACACCTTGAATCGGATTCTCTGCGGTGTGGCCCCCTTGAATTCGGACCAGGCCCAAGGGAAATACCGCTACATCGATTTTGAAAGCCGGAAGACCTTGCGGGCGCCCTTACCGGGTGAAGCCGTCCTGGTAGTAGACTCAGCCTTGTTCCCACCAGAAGGCGACGAGGCCGACGGGGTCTTGCTTCGGGAAGCTTATCGCCTGGGCTGGAAACAGTTCATTATTTTCCGGTGCCGCGGGCAAAGGTTCTATGGATGTGGCTTCGGGCCGGCCACTCAGGGCGTCCGGATGGACATCTACGGCAGCTCCGGGGATTATATCGCCTCCGGGGCAGACGGACTGGAGATCTATATCCACGGCAATGCCCAAGACCAGTTGGGCCAGATCATGAAAGAGGGCAAACTGGTTATTTACGGCGATGTGGGCCAGACCTTCATGTATGGGGCCAAGGGCGGCGATGTCTACATCATGGGTAATGCCGCGGGCCGGCCTCTGATTAACGCCGTAGGTCATCCCCGGGTGGTCATCAATGGGACCTGCCTCGATTTTCTGGCCGAGTCATTCATGGCCGGTGATCCCCTCAACGGAGGCGGTTTCGTCGTGGTTAACGGCATGACTATCGACCACCAGGGCAACGTCATTCCGCAGGCATCACCTTATCCCGGCTCCAATCTCTTCTCTCTGGCCTCGGGTGGGGCGATCTATGTGCGTGACCCCCATAAGCTACTGGTGGAAGAGCAGCTCAACGGCGGTGTCTACGCCGACATGACCGAAGCCGACTGGGAATTGATCTTGCCCTATCTTCAAGAAAACGAGCGGCTGTTCAATATCTCGGTCGAAAATCACTTGCTTAAAGTGGATGGCCAACCCCGGACCTACGATGAGGTTTACCGCAAAGTAGCCGCCCAGAAACTGGCCGTGCTCACCGGGAAAGCCCAAAAAGACGGCTTAGAAGAGTATAAATAGGCAACTCAGCCGTAACCGAATTAAAATAGACTTCAGATTAAGGGCGCCGGGGATAGATCGCGGTGCCCTTAATTTCTTTAGCCCTGAAACTTGGCGACAACGAAATTTATCTAAAATTTCGAGTTACACCCACGGGAGGTGCCATGCTTAGCCGACGGATTATCCCTTGCCTGGATGTTAGGGATGGAAAGACAACCAAAGGAATCAAGTTCAAAGGTAATGTGGACATCGGGGACCCGGTGGAGATGGCCCGGTTCTATTATGAAGAGGGCGCGGACGAACTGGTCTTTTACGATATCACAGCGTCCAGTGACCGCCGGAATATCATGATCGAGGTCGTCCGGCGGGTGGCCGAAGAGATTTTCATCCCCTTTTCCGTGGGTGGCGGAATCAGGACTATAGAGGACATGCGGGAGGTCCTCTTAGCCGGGGCCGAAAAGGTCAGTGTCAACTCGGCTGCCGTGAATAACCCGGAGATTATTTCAGCCGGGGCTGAAGCCTTTGGGAACCAGTGCATCGTCTTGGGCATGGACGTTAAGAAGGTCCCGGTAAGTGATAAAATCCCCTCGGGCTACGAAATGGTCATCAACGGCGGCCGGACATACATGGGCATCGATGCCCTGTGGTGGGCCAGGGAGGCGGAACGACTGGGCGCGGGAGAGATCTGTCTTAATTCCATCGATGCCGACGGCACCCAGGCCGGGTACGAGTTGACGCTGACCGAGCTAATCTCAACCAATGTCAACATCCCGGTCATTGCCTCAGGTGGCGCCGGAACCATTGAACATATCAAGGAAGTGCTGACTACGGCCAGGGCCGATGCCGCCCTGATCGCCTCCATGACCCATTACGGGACATACACCATCCGGCAAATCAAGGAATCACTCCACCAATCCGGCGTTAAGGTCCGGATGGCCTGGTGACCATTCTCAAAGAAACGAGTCACCGGATGCAAGCAACCTGCAAACGCTGCCGCCATTCTATTAGGCCGCGTTTTATTAACTATACTGAACAACTATGGTCATAATTAACGGGAAGCGATTGACGGTTGAGGCAAAAAGTGGTATTATCGAAAAGTCAACCGGGACATAGACACCAGATTTTGGGAGCCCGGTTCTTTTTGCTTTTGATAACCACTGAGGGCGGCCCCGCGGGGCTGAGTGCCCGCGGATACGTTTCTCGGAGATTGTAATGAAAAAAGAGATCGGGGTTACTTCGGAGATTGACGGTTATTGCACTAAGTGCAAACTGGTGACCAACCATCGTGTTGTGGCCATGGATGAGGGTGTGGTTAAGCGAGTTGTCTGCCTGACTTGTGGCGGTCAACATAATTTCCATCTCCCTCCGGGGCTAAAGTCCACGACTGAGAAAAAGGTGAAGAGAGTAAAGAAAGAAGAACGGCGTGTTCCCGGCCCGGAATCTCAAACTCTACTCCAATGGCAGGAACTGAAGGATCGGCTTACTCCGGAAACGCCCGCCGGCCCTTACTCCATGAGTGGTTCTTTTGCTCTGGGTGAAGCCATCGAACACGCCAAATTTGGGCTGGGCTTTGTCACCAAGGTGATCGACTCAAAAAAGATCATGGTCATGTTTGAAAAAGAGATTAAGACCATGGTCATGAATTTTCCTGATGTGGCCGGCCTGCCGACCCCCCCGCCGACCCCGTCCTCCGAGGTCGAATATAGCGCCACCAGTCCGGCCTGACGTCCGAAAAATAATGGGGTGGAATCATCGCGCCGTCTCCCGGCTCGGGCCCGGCATTTCTGGGTCAGGGGGATCCACCCAGTCCCAATTTTTGACGCCGAATGGTGTCATTTCAGCCTCCCGGCCCGGCCTGGATGATCCCGGAGGCCCATTAATATCTGTGGCTGTTTCATCTTTGAGACCAACATGGAGCAGTCCCATTTTGGCCAGGTAAGGCAAATCATCGCTGGTCAAGGTGGCTAGCCCCAGATTAATCTGGAAGGCGGTCACTTTTGATCCTGCTCCCCCTCCATGTTCCGGCTGGAAAGCCTGGTCTCGGCCCATTCTCCGGCCCAGGAAGAATTTTTTCAGCCGGGTAACTTCCTCCGCCGTCAGAGGTGTCCCCTGGTCGGAATAGAGTTTCCCGGCCCTAAGATGCACTATCTTTCCTTGCCGGTCAATCACCACCACCAATTTTACCGCAGGCGAGCCGGCACAGAGGACCGGGCAGGCCAAACCTAAAGCCAGAAACTCCGGGGGCGATCCCGGTTGGGCCGGCCAGGCCAGGTAGGCCCACCGCCGTCCAGGTAGACTCACCGCCTCTAACCTATACTTACCGGGGCTAAACTCCTCCAGCGTCGCGGCCAAAGCGTTCCGGGAGACCTTGACCTCCTGATCCGGATCGTCGTCTAGGGCGCCTTCCGTCCGCCCGGATTTCAGCCTGGCCACTTCCTCGACCGGGGCCTCAGCCGCGGCCGTAATTGTCGCAGCCAATTGTTCCGGCCCCAGGGCCGCTCCGGCTGAGGCAAACATGACTAATCCCTTTCCGCCTTCCCGGTGTCTCACCAAAATTATCTGAGGTAGTTTCCCAGGCAGACTCTTCCATACGTGACCGTCAAGGTCCGCGATCACAGGAAAAGGAAACCCGGTTTGGCCCATGAACTGAGCGGCCTCTTTTTGGCTGCATCCTATCGCCACGGCCAGGGCTCTAAATTTTTTGCCGGACGAAACTGCAGGGGGCAGGCTCGGCCAGGCTTGGACGATCATTTTTGCTTGGGCCACACTGGAGGGGCAGCCTGGATGGATGATCAAAACCATGACAAGGTCGGACTTTATTCGAACCAGTGAAAAGCGGGGCGGGGTGACACCTAAGTAGTCTGTATCAATGGATGAAAGCGGTGCGGGAAAGGTTAGTTCGGGGAAGTCCTCTCCGGCTGCCGGCCGGCCGCCGTGACTGGCCGAGCCATAACTGACCCCAAAGCTGAGGCTGATAAACATCCAGGTAATGATGAGCCGGGTTAATCGGCCCGGTGCCTTAGATGTTGAGATATTTCACCCCGATCAAAATTCTTTGGAGTCTGAAATCGATTGCGGAAAATCCTAATGATTCAATTTGAAATGATAGCGCCGGTAAGCTCATAACACTACTTTGGGTTCAGAGGATTGGGAATCGTGAAGTCATGGCGTCTAAACCAGCATAAGTAGATTCTATAAGAAAAAGATGTGCCTGGCTGGTGGGAGGGGAAAAGCAGAAATAGATAGGGCCGGTCTGGTTTAAGCGTTTGATGGGCGAATCCGTAATTATACAGTATCATTGATAATTGTGGCAAAAAAAGTTTGTCCGGGGCACTAGTCCCCGGACAGGAATGCTTCAAAAATCTTTCGGGGTTCGGCTTAGATTAGACACATCCGGTGGGTTTGGAGAGCCCGGCCATCTTACAGGCACCCTTGCCCGGTCCAGACGGGAACAACTCATAGATGTATTTGAGTTTGTAGCCGGTAACTTTGGTCATGATCCGAACCATGGGGGCAATACCGTTCTTCTTGTAGTAGTCCTGCAGGTATTCTATAACTTTTCGGTGTTCGTCGGTTATATCTTTGATACCTTCCAGGTCGGCCACGTACTCGGCGAAGCTCCAGTCCCATGATGCGGGATCAGCCAGGAAACCGTCTTCGTCGACTTCATAGGTATTTCCTTTGAATTCAATGTTTGGCATTCGAGTCCACCTCCTATGTTTGTCTCAATTTAAAGGGTCCAGCACTAGACCCTCATTTCTCAACCCTACAATATTGCTTAAGGGTACAGCCAAGGGAAGTCACCGAGTTCAAGGACCGTAGCTATCAACCATAGAAGTCCTTGACTCGCCTTTTTCGCCAGGCCATCGAGCTAAAATTAATAGCTTGAGGAAAGACAATTGTCAAGAAAAAAATCCTAAATCCCTGGCTGACGGGTCAAGAAAGGACCGATGGGACAAGCATTTTTCCTTTGACCGTAACCATGTGTTCTGTTATACCGGTAATCCCGCAAAGCACCATCTTGCTAATCGTCGGACTTGGATGGGCGGGCGGCGCTCCTCCCTGAGGCCGCAAAAGACCGCTGGAGGCAAAGGAGTCAATATGCATGACCTGACCATCGCGGCCGTTTCCATGACTTCGCTGGTGGGCGATAAGCCGGCAAACCTGGCCAGAATGGACCATCTTTTGAGCCGGGCCGCCGCGGCCCGGGTGGAACTGGTTTGTTTCCCGGAATTGGCCGTTACCGGGTATAGTCTTCATCCCGATCTCCTCCGGGAGGCCGAACCAATCCCCGGCCCGTCCACCGACCACTTGCTTGGTATGGCCCGGCGTTACAACCTGGCCGTTGTGGCCGGATTGGTGGAACGGGGGCCCTTAAATCATCATTTTGTCTCTCAAGTAGTAGTCTCTCCGACCGGGTCTCTGGCCGTTTACCGCAAGACACACCTCAGTCCAATGGAGCAAAGGCTGTTCACCCCCGGAGATGAACTCCAGACAGCCGCTGTTTCGGACGTCATTTACGGAATTTTGCTGTGTTACGAAGGACACTTCCCCGAATTAAGCACGATCTACGCCTTACAAGGGGCCGAGGTCCTGCTGGTGCCTCATGCCTCTCCCGGTGAGGCTCCCCCGGACAGGCTGGCCCGATGGCTCCGCTACCTCCCGGCTCGGGCCTATGATAATAGCGTCTTCCTGGTGGCCCTCAATCAATCCGGGGACAACCACAATGGCTTGATCTTTCCCGGAGTGGCCTTTATCCTAGACCCCAAAGGCAGAATACTGGCTGAGTGGACGGGTTACGGGGATCATATCCTGACCGCCGAGTTGAAGGCGGAAACATTCCTGGCTGTCCGCAAGCAGACCATGGGCTATTTTCTCCCCCGCCGCCGGGCTGATATGTATCACCCCATCCAGTCGGCCGCCCTCCCGCCACAAAAATAAAAGCAACGAGAAACCGGCAACCAGGAACCAGCAACGAGCAACCAGCATGGACTTAAACTCTTGACCGTGGGAGAGGTTTTGCCGGCGGGGATTGACTAATTTGGATTGACCATGAAGTATGACGGCGATGAAGAATCATAAGCGACACAGGGAAAGGTCACCCTTCCGGGTGAATCAACCGTCTAATATCCCGCCGCTATCAGGTATCAAGAGTCTTTTGCATTTTTTTCATCAGTTTTAATGAGACATCTTTGACGGTCATTTTACATATTTGGCGCAGTGTCTCAAATACTCCGTTGCCGTTTAAGGCGCTGCATTCAAAGGCGGGAGATTTCAGGTCGGCGTTCAGGTCCACGTCCATCACCTGGATGGGCAGCAAAGGGACGTCATCCTCCTCCAGGTCCCGCTTGTTGTATTGCATGACCAGGGGAATTTGGGCCAGGTCGATCTGCTTTTCCCACAGATTCTCTCTCAGGTTCTTGAGGCTCTCGACATTGTGCCCGCGTCTGACCTTGAGTGAATCGGCCACGAAAACCACGCCGTCCACTCCTTGCAGGACCAATTTCCGGCTGGCGTTATATCTTACCTGGCCGGGGACGGTGTAAAGTTGGATTTTAATCGCCAGGCCTTGAAAAGTGCCCAGTTGGAGCGGCAAGAAGTCAAAATACAGAGTTCGGTCTCCCCGCGTGTTAATCTTGACCATGTTGCTCCTGAGATGCTCGGGCAGACAGTTGTAGATGTAGATCAAATTGCTGGTTTTACCTGATCTCCCAGGACCGTAGTAAACTATTTTGCAGTAAATTTCTTTGCTTTTAAGGTTGATCAGGGCCATGGTTAGTCCAATCTAATAGTATCCACGTGACTAGGCAGGTGATTTGACAAGACCTGGTGGTCAATAAACATCTCAGGCGCAGACTTATATTTTTTACTATATCATAAGGCATTTTATGCAGCAATCGTTTTTTTGTGGCTGGGTAAAAATGGGTGAGGCGGTTTTTGGGGGACGCGCGGTTCATTTTCGGCCGAGGAGAATGATTTGCATATTTCAGTCGTATTGTGATAAGCTACAAAATGGGTATGTTATAATCAGCGGTCTATTGCACCTTGTGGGCCGCGGAAGAAGGAGAAAACGCGAAAATTCCCTATCGGGGTGAGAACACTACTTTTGCCAGTTGTTTTGGAGGCGTCTGTGAACGTGCTAACGATTAGTTACCAATTGGGCTCAGGAGAACAAGAGCTGGGTCGCATGATTGCCGACCGCCTTGGCTGGGCTTTGATTGATGACCAGCTTATCCACTGGATCGCTCAGGATATCGGGGTAAAAGCTAGAGACATAAGCCGGCTCGATGAGAAGGCTCCCAGATTCATGACTCGGCTGAGGTCACCTGTCTTGGCTCAGCTTTATGTTTCACACCTCAAAGAAGCTATTCTATCACGAGTCGTATCTCAAAGCATGGTCGTCTTGGGGCGCCAAACGGCCCTGGTGTTGCGAGATGAAATCCCGGGGTGGCATGTGCGCCTGGTTGCCCCACTTGAGCACCGGGTCAATCGGATGTCTCAGGCCATGGATCTCAACCCCGACCAAATCTTGGAATATATGATTGAGATGGAACAGCATCAGCAGGCTTTTCTATCTTATTTCTTTGGCCTCGACCGGGCGACGCCCGACATGTATGACCTGACGATCAATACCTCCCGCACCAGTCTGGAGGTCCTGGCCGAGTTGCTTGTGGCCGTGGTCGAAAATAAATTCTCAAGATCTTATGGGGCCTCAGGGCAGGGAAACGTGGTTACGGTTTCAAGGCAGGTCGGCGGGGGAGAGTCGGTCTTTGCCCGAGCGTTGGGTGAAAAGCTGGATATTCCGGTGTATGACAAGCGGGATATTGAAAGGTCGGCCATCCGGCAGGCTCTCCCGGCCGGCCGCAGGAAAGGAGCAGGCCCGAAACAGAGTCATGGCCGGGGCAAGGATGGGTTTGACCGGTACCTGGAGATGATGGATAAAGTTGTTAGAGAATTGGGTGAGAAAGGTGACGGTGTCATAGTCGGCCGGGTGGCGAATCGGATCCTGGCTAAACACCCCACGGCCTATCACGCCCGTCTGGTTTCAGAACCATCGGAACGGATCAAAGAGATCATGAAAGCCCATTGGGCTAAAGGGATCGGGTCCGGCCGGCCTTTACCCGGGGGAGACACCGACCACAGCGCCATGACCAGGCTGATGTCAAAGTCCGATTGGAATGATCCATTTAACTTTGATATGGTGGTCAATACCTCTTCGCCGGATAAGCCTATGGTTGAGGTCGCCGCCCTGGCCGCCTTCCTGAGATGGACCAGGGGTGAATGCCCGGCCGAGTCAAGATGGGGAACGGCGGGTGATGCTGATTAGATAGTCAGCCAAGTCATGAGTGGAGATCAATCCCGAGGTCTGGTCTGCCGAGGGGCAGGTGTTGGAAGGAGAGGTGTCCGCAGTTACGGCCAGGGCCTGGCCTCCTTTGGCAGAAATTGCGCCCAAGCCTTCCACCAGGTTTCCGCTTCGCCCGGCCAGGTAAATGCCGACCATTTTATCGGAGTAGGCGCTGGCCGCTGAATTTAGCAGGCAGTTTAGAGACATCTCCGAAGTGGCGGCCGTCTTCTCCCGTAGCGCAATAACATTTGATCCCATGGTTTCCACCACTGTGGCCATGAATCCGTTGGGCGCGACATAACATACACCTTCTAAGAGCGGCGCCCGGTCATGCGCCTTCTGGATGGAGATAAGGCTTCGTTTGTTCAAGTAATCTACAAAAACATCAATGAATTCGTTATCCATATCCAGACAAGCCACCAGACCCATTTTAAGATCTGGAGGAAGTGTTGGGAGTAATCTGATGATTTCTTGATATCCCCCGGCTGGGAAAGCCAGTACGGCGAGTTGTCCAGCGGGCTTTTTTGATGCCGGTGTCAAGTCCGGCTTATTGACCAAATTCGGCTGGCGAATCCGCCGAAAGCCACGCCCCTTGGAGAAAGACGCGTCTTTGGCTTTTTTGATCAAGCGATGCCCCAAGGTGGCCCGATCTTCTCCTTCTCTGGGCTTAAAAAGAAAATCTACAGCACCCAGGCACAGGAACTCGAAAATTCTCTCCGGTGTGCCTTTCACGAACCCGCTAATGATAATCACGGGACAGGGGCAGGTTATCATAACATATTTCAAGGTGGTGTCACCGCTCATCACCGGCATGTTGACATCCAGGGTAATCACATCCGGCTTTAACTGCTCAATTTTATCCAGCGCCTCCCGACCGTTCTTGGCTATGCCCACCACCCTGACCGTGCCATCGGACTCCAGGGCCTCCTTCAGCATCTTGCACATCAAGGCAGAATCGTCAACAATAACCACCCTGGTCAGACCAGGTAGTTTATCTCCAGCCGGTTTTGTCTCGGGGGGGTGTTCTGATTGGTTGGTTGCGCCAATAATCTCGTCTATGTCAGCTAGTTGAGCTAAGGTCGAGGCTGACGGCTCTTCGCTCCATCCCTTATCATTTTCGTCCAGGTCCCGTTCATCAAGCCGCCGGGTGGCTTCAATAATCAGGAACATCCAATTTTTGTCTATGGATGGTTCCCCAGACCAGGGTTTGATCAGGGTTTCAAACTTGCCCCGACGCCATGACAGAATGTTATACAGGGCCTCTTCACCCACTAATTTATCACTGGTATAGGCATGGATGACGGCACCGTTCTGGATAAAAATTAATCCTTGCCTATCCTGGTCCGCCACCTGGATGGTCATGGTCATCTCGGCCAGGCAGGTCATTTGGATCAGGTCAGGTAAACTAATATTCTTAAATGTACCGTCAAAACCTTTTTGTTCAGCCATCAGGTCAAGTTACCTTTGCCGGGATCGCTTTGGGGCGATTTATTCTTTGCAAGTATTTCCGCGGCCAAGCGCAGATACGCCTGAGCGCCCGGGCTATAAATGTCAAACATAATAATTGGGCGCCCGTGATGAGGGATCTCGGACAACCGTTCGTCTCTGGGGATGATTGTTTGGAAGACTTTGTCCCGGAGCATGGCCCTGAATTGTTCAATAATTTTTTCGGTCAGGGCGGCATGCGGGTTGACCATGGTCAGCAAAAAGCCGGCTATCTTCAGGGCCGGATTATATTTGTCCTTAACGAGCTTAGCTGTTCGGGAGACCCGGCCCACCGTGCTGATGGAGAATAATTCACATTGCACCGGGGTCAGGAAAGAATCGGCCGCGATCAAGCCGGATATGGTTAACGGCCCCATGGATGGGGGGCAATCTATTAACACGTAGTCGTATCGGCCGGCCACGGACTGAAGAATGCTCTTTTGAAATTGAAGGTTGGTCCCGACATGCTCCTGCAAGCGGGTCTCTTCTTCCTGGATCAGAACATTGCAGGTTATGACATCCAAATAGCTCAGTGCGGTTTTTCGAATAGCCTGTTCAAGATGAACTTCGCCCATTAAGACATTGTAAAGCCCAGCCCGGCGCGGGTGTTTGGCCAAACCAAATGAGGCGGCCAGACCGCATTGGGCGTCATTGCCGACCAGCAGCACCCGCTTTTCCAGAGCAGCCAGGCTGGCCCCTAGATTAACCGTGGTGGTGGTCTTGCCCACTCCGCCTTTTTGGTTGATG
>JADFXY010000430.1:0-3714 GCA_015233355.1 Deltaproteobacteria bacterium
GGCCCCGCATTGGGATCATAGGGGGTGACAGGCACTAAAGGCGCGCCGCCGCCGCCCACGGTCAAGTAAGTGATGCCGTTGACCTTCAGGTTGGAATAATAGTGGGCGTGTCCCTGGACGACCAGCTTGACGCCGTTTTTTTCCAAAATAGGGACAAAGGCCGTTTGCAACGCCGGCGTATTGGCTTTGCAGTCCCAGAGAGGCGTATGAAGCGCCACGATCTTCCACAGCTTGGTGCTGTTTTTCAGATCATTGTCCAGCCAGGTCAACTGGGCCGCATCCACTGCCTGGTCGGGATAGGACCAGGTGTCGATGACGGCGATATGGGCCGGACCATAATCGAAAGAGTAATAATAGCGCCGAGGCGTCTGATAAAATTTATACGGCCAGTATTTGCGGTACAGGGCGCCGATGTTTTGGGTGTCCAGGATAAAATCGCCTTGATGATAACCTTCGTGGTTGCCCAAGGCGCCCATCATGGGCATGGAAGCCATTTTGGCCATCGAGTTTACATAAATCGGATTGAACATTTCCCGGTTCCACACGGTCTCGCTTAACCCGTAAGTGACGTAATCACCGTTGTTGATGTTGAAGGTTTGCCGCTCGGCGGGATTATTATTCATATCCTGCATTATCTGGGCGCAGACGCTGTCTAGAACATTAGGCTGCGTCCGGGTGTCGCCGTAAGTATAAAAGCTCAGCTTCGTTGCAGAATCGGCCGGCGCCGTCCGGAGGGAACCGGTAAAGATTTTGCCGTCAACCGTTACCCGGTAATAGGTCAAGGAGTTGGGTGACAACTTGCTGATGGCGTATGAAAACTGGTGCTGGTCGGCCCCGCTGCCGCTTTCCGTGACCGTAATGGGGCCATTTCCATAGGTGGTGGTGCTGCCCCACTCAATGGTCGCCATAGACGGGGTGGAGGTAGTTTGCCACATCACCGTCATGCCGGTGTTATCACCGGAGTAGAGCAGATACGGCGGCTTAGCCATGATGTTGGCCGGGTCGGGATTGGGCAAGGCGGGCTGGATTTCGAACCAGGCCTTCCCGTCAGTGGTTGGTATCTGCCCGGCCAGGGCCCAGTAGGACGTGTTGTTATAAACGATATCGGGAAAATATATAGCTAAAATATTCGCTTCTTCCGTACCGTACAAAGTTATCGTGGCCTGTTCACAGCTATATCCGGATGGATCTTGAATCACCTTATAGTCATTCAGCAAAAGCATCATTTTGCCGGATGCCGAATTACTATACTGGAACTTAGCCGCGTAATAAGGAGCCGTGCGATCGCTATTGATGATGGGCACGGTTAGCTCCAGATCCGACCACAGGGTGGCCGAGCAAGGGAGGGCAGCGCGATCATCTTGACCCGGTCCGGGGTCGGCCTTGACGCCGAACGGGAACCCGGTCAGCAGCACCAGCGTCAGCAGACAACTCAGGAAATTGCATGTGATTTTAACCAGTCAGCGATGGCCCATCATGTTCTCCTTCGATTTTAGTCAAAAAATCTAACTCAAGGTCCTGACCATGAAAACTATTTGAGAGAAAAGAGCGGACCCGAAGTAATTCTTTTACACTCTGCGTTCTTTCGTTTTTTCTCCGGGTTGGGCTTTCTCCAGGGGGGCCCGCCCCATTGGTGCCGGGGCGGGGATAGATGGGCCGTCGTTATTTTTTGATCGTGAAGCTGTCGATGACGGCTCCTGTATCGTCAATAACCGTCACCGCCATGGTATCGCCTTTGATATCGCATCGGGCGAAATGATGGGCCGACTTATAGGCCTTGACATAACTAAGAGGACGGACGGGGGTGGGGTTGTCAAGTTCCGCACCGCCGCCGCCGAGGGTTAAGTAGGTCACGCCGTTAACCTCGGACCGGCAATAGTAGTGATTATGGCCCTGGATAACCAATTTGACGCCGGATTTTTCGATAATCGGGCATAATTCAATTTGTATTTCTTGGTTATCGGTCTGGCAATCCCAAATGGGGTAGTGGAGGGAGACGATCTTCCACGGCTTGGAGGAGGCTTGCAGATCTTGTTTTAACCAATCCAACTGGGCGGCATCGATCCTCGGATTCCCCGAATTCCAGATGGATGGGTCGTAGGTCCAGGTATCCACTATGGCAAAATGGCCGGGGCCGTAATCGGTGGAGTAATAGAAATGCTTGGGGTCCAGGTATCGGTCGTAAGGAAAATATTTTCTAAACACATCCCCGAAATGGGGTACATCCACAAACAAGTCCGGGCCCATATAGCCTTCATGGTTGCCCAATACGGTCAGCCAGGGGATTTTACCCAATACGTTGTGGTATTGGCTTGGTAGTGGCTGAACACATCCCAATCCCACATATCTTCCCAAAGTCCGATCAAGGTGTAGTCTCCGGAATGGACCAGCATGGTTTGACGGGTACTGGGGAGTTTGGCCATGTCATTCAGCAGCGCCCCGTTGACCTGATTAAGGGCCACACCCCGTTGTCCGACCAGGGAGCGGCTATCCCCATAGGAATAGAAGGACAGATCCGTGGCGCCGTCCGGTGGACCAGCCGTAAACACCCGGTCATAATTGAAGTTATCCACCGTGACGCGATAGTAAACCTGAGCCCCGGGGGTTAAGCCGGTGATGGGATAAAAGAACTGATGTTGATCTTCGCCGTTGCCGCTTTCCTTGACCTCAATCGGACCGGAGCCGTAAGAGGCGGTCGGGCCCCATTGAATCGTCGCCTTTTTGGGGGTCGCCGCAGTTTGCCAGGTTACCGTCATGGCAGTGTTTTTCCCATTGTAAATCAGGTAGGGGCCTTTCCTGACGGGATCGCCGGTAGACGAATAATGCAAATCAGCCTCGACTAAGTCCCACTCGGGGTTATCCGCCGCGTTTTTTTGGGCAAAACTATCAAAGAGCTCTACTCCCTGGGTGGGCCCGACCGGATATGGAATTTGAAAAATCGCCATAAAATTGGTGCCGTCGGCAGAGCAAATTTTGGGCACCATCAAGCTAGCATAAACGTTTACCTGGGGATCGCTCACCAGGTGCAAGGTGTAACTGGGTTTGAATTCATCGTAAGCCGATGGGGGCAATTCTTGAATGGAGATGACCTTGGCCGCGAAATTTTGTTTGGACTCATTATAATACAGGTTAAATACCACGGAATAATGTTTTGCTTCATACTTGACCGCGTCATAGACGGCGACGTTATGCACCGTTAGTTTATTATCCGAGGTTAGGTCCGCAGCGCATTTCTGTCCCGGTATTTGGCCTAAAACCATTTGCGGCGCCATGACCAGAACCAGCAGGCAAAAAAACACCATGCTCCCCAGGGTAAGTTTGTGCCGATAACTTCGTTGATTCATCAACTTCCTCCATTCACTTAAAAGAGATTATCAATAACTTGTTGGGCGGTATTTGATCATCTATAACATCAACCAAAAGGCTGAGTCAATTTTATAGGCGCAATTCCAATTAAAAAAATATAGGTTGGATATACACACTATTTAATACTAAAATACATATAGTTGTTCTTTGATCTCAGAAAGGGATGGCTTTATTACAAGAACGGAGCACCTATACGGGTCCTCTATCAGGCCGGCGAAATTACGGGCTTAGAAAGGATTGCCGGGGGATGAGCTTTGGCGGGCCGATGCACTTTTCGGGGGCATTTCATCTTCGGGGACAGACAGAACGGGGCCCATTTATTTCAACGTCCGTTACATTAATCCGTCA
>JADFXY010000431.1:0-2647 GCA_015233355.1 Deltaproteobacteria bacterium
GTGGAAGAGATATTTCTATCCGAAAAGAGAATTGAGTATTGTGTCGGCTGCGCTTTGTGCCTGGAGAAAGGCAAGTGCTGGCGGTTAGACGATCACGCCCAAATTATGGAAAAGTTACTGGCCGCTGATGGTGTCATTCTGGGCTCGCCGGTCTATATCAAGCATGTCACCGCCCAAATGAAAACCTTCCTGGATCGGTCCTTGCCCTACGGGCACAAACCTCGAACATCATGGAAGCCGGGCCTGGCCATAAGCGTCTCTGGGGGGCTAGGCGAAACGGATACAGCCCGCTATCTGGCCGAGAGGCTACGGCTGTATGGCGCTTATTCGGTGGGCGAACTTACCGCCATCGCCACAGGTCCAGGCGTTTTTCTGGGTAAGGACCTAGTGGAAGCCAGAGCCGCTGATCTGGCCGGAACCCTCGTCCGGGCGATCCGGGAGAAACGGCGCTACCCGGCCACTGAAAAGGATCTTATCTTCTACCTCTTCATGGGTCACCTGATCCGGCGGGAAAAGGATTTCATGCAGGACGACTATGAATATTGGCAAAAGGAAGGGTTGTTTGAAGGATTTGAACATTATGTTCAGCAGCAGTTCACCAGGCCGAAAATGGAGCCTGAGATGAGGAAAGCCTGGCTCTCGGAGATGATTTCAAGAGAAAAAGCCAACTTTAAGAATGACAAGAAGCTGGACAAACCATCGGCCGCGCCCTCCGGCCCCCAGGCGGCCGCGACATGTTTGGAATTGCTAAAAATGATGCCTTTGGGTTTCCAGAGCGACCGAGCCGGCGACCTGGCGGCCATTTACCAATTTGAAATCAGCGGTTCAGAAAACTTCACCAGTAACTTAAAGATAACCGGCGGCCAGTGTGTGTATCACGATGGACCCGCCCCGGCCCCGGATGTGATCATAAAATCTCCCGCCGATGTCTGGCTGGCTATCTCCCGGGGGGAATTGGACGGCCAGGCCGCCTTCATGTCCGGCAAGTACAAAGTTGAAGGGAACATCGGATTGTTGCTCAAACTCAAAAGCATGTTCGGCTCTTGAATTAATATAAAGCCATTCTTCGGGCAGCCGCTCACAAGCATAACAATGAGATGCCTTGGGCGGCAACCAAAAGCCGATGATTACCACCTTGTCATTCCGAACGAATGTGAGGAATCTTAAGATTTCTCGCTTCGCTCGAAATGACAAAAGGGAGCCGCGAAGATTTACAAGGATATCCGGCATATTAAAAAGCTCTGCGTTCCCTCTGCGGCCAGGCTTCTTCTTAACAAGCTATAATTTGATATCGGACACCAGGACATGAAGAACATATCAATTTGCTTAACTTTGTTGCTGTTCATCGTCGGACTCCCGGCTTTAGGCCAGGCCCAGAGCGACCTGGACAAGGAACAACAGGCCCGAGAGCACCTCTTTCAAGCTAAAAAAATGATGGATTTCGGTAAGTACTTTGAATCGCTGGAGCGGTGTCAAACGGCCTGGGAGCTTTCCCCGGATACCAAAACCCAGGGTGAAGCTCTCCTGGCCCAGGCGGCGCTTATGTCCATCTTCCTGGATGCACCAGAGGCGGCCCTGGGCGTCTACCATGAGATCCTGGCCAAATATCCCCAATCCGCGGAGACTGCATTATTTAGGGAGGGACTCTTGCTCCTGGAGTTAGGCCGGACCGCCGAGGCTGAAGCCGGACTCCTCTCTTACAAAAAAAAATATCCCGCGGGCGAATTCCTGACCCAGACCGAGACCCTGCTGGGCGAGATCAAGAAGATGCCCTCGCGTACCGCCGGTTCACCTGGGGAGGGGCCCCTACCGCCCGTGGCCCCGCTGGGGAGCAGCCCCCAGGTGCGGGTGTGTCTCTGCCTGACCGACGGTGAGGCCACCATCAGGGGAACTCAAGCCACCCCGATTCAAGCCTCCGACCTCGAATCCAAAGATAGTTTCAAGATCAAGGCGGCGGGTAACCAACTCTTTGTCAACGGCCTCCCCTCGAAACAAAAAAAGATTACGTTTCAAAGTGACAGCCCGCTGGGCATCAACTGCGGCATCAAGCGGAAACAGGTCCGGGGCAGGCTGGTGGCCGGTCTGGAAGACGGCAAGCTTCTCATCGTCAACTTAGTCGATCTGGAAGACTATCTGTTCTCGGCGGTTACTTCAGATGCCAATTCGTCTTGGCCGTTGGATACCCTCAAGGCCCAGGCGGTCATAGCTCGGACCTATGCTCTGTACCAACAACTCCATCGGCAGGACTTGACTTATGATCTGGTGGATGACGAGGGCGAGCAGATCTATTCCGGGACATCCCGGGAGCATCCCAAGGGACGACAGGCGGTCAGAGAGACCAAAGGGACGATCATCTCTTATCAAGGGCGCCCGATCCTGGCCGTCCGAAACTCTAACAGTGGAGGGTATACGGCAGATTCGGGTGAAATTTTTGGTCTACCCAAACCCTACCTGGTGGCGCAGCCGGATCCCGAGAGTCTCAATGGAAAAATGGCGCGGTGGCAAAGAAAAATAACCCCGCCCCAGATAGAAGCCGCTCTGGCCGCCAAAGGACTTAAGATAACCGGGCTGAAAGATATCAATCCAGCCGTCAAAGGGACCTGCGGCCGAGTGATAAAAATAAGTCTGGTCTCAGCCAACGGCACGG
>JADFXY010000431.1:2701-3262 GCA_015233355.1 Deltaproteobacteria bacterium
CCGGAAATCCTAATAGACATTGAGCATCGCAATAATCAATTCATTTTCAGCGGCCGCGGCCTGGGGCATGGTGTGGGCTACTCCCAATGGGGTGGGGCCACCCTGGGCGCCACAATGAACTATGAAGCCATCCTGAAATTCTACTATCCCGGCACAACCCTGACGAAAATGTGGTAACGCGGCCGGCCGTCTGATCATCCCCCGCCTCAACCTATCCCCTCTGCCCTTTAGACAGATAAGATAATTTTTTGAAATCACATAATTATTATCAATGTCGCCCGGTTCCGATACACGGCTGTAATTCAATTCAAAAAAAGATGAGAAATTTGTTGACATCTATAACGCAATGCGTCATAATACGTTCTAGTTTGCGATGCACCATTAATTCATCGTAAGCCGACACCAATCTTACATTATTCTTTAGGAGGTAATTACCCATGAATACTACAGACGGTGTCGTTTTAATGTTCGTTCTCTTGGGCAAAGTCAAAGCCGAAGCCGGCCTGGCTCTGTTTGGAATCGGTCTGTTCTGCGGTTTGGGTATTATGGTCTCCGCTATTT
>JADFXY010000431.1:3272-3705 GCA_015233355.1 Deltaproteobacteria bacterium
CAGTAAAGGATTGCCACGAAAAATACCTGCAAAAAAGGCTTGATTCCGGCAAAGACTTCATTGAGGCCGGAGTCAAGAAGATAACCGGCCTGACTGACAAGACGGTGGAAACGATTCAGGGCGTCAAAAAAGACGCCGTTGATGCGGCTGAAAAGGCTATCGAATCAGGTCAGGATTTCTTTAAGAAGCTTCCCTGTTATCAAAAGTTGGAAGATAAAGTCAAAAGCGGCCTGGGAAACATCTCTCACCTGATCAACCTACCCAATAAAAATGACATCGACCGGCTGAATGCCGCCGTTGAAGTCCTCAACAGCAAAGTGGATGCACTTAACAAAAAACATGTCGGATAGCCCAGACCAAAAGGTCTGATTGATCCTCCAGCGGACAGGGGCGGATTTCATCTTAAAACCATGGCCAAAATATAACCTAATTC
>JADFXY010000432.1:0-3678 GCA_015233355.1 Deltaproteobacteria bacterium
GGTAACATATACCCGGCCGGGGCTGCATCCTTTAGACTAATCCGTAATTCGCGGCCCGGCAACCTACACCTGCAACCCGAAACACGTAACCCACAACTATCAGTATTTTCCCTTTAGGCGGATTCTTTCCGGAGATTATCTTATTCTACTTATTTTAATAATGACTTCCGTTCCCCCATCCCGCTTGACCTCCACTTCTCCACCAAGCTGATGGGAGACCAGGCCGGTGATCAGTTCCCAGCCTAACGACGAGATGTTCCTCAAATCCAATTCTCGCGGCATACCTACCCCGTTGTCGCAGACGATCAGGTCCATTCCGCCGTGGCCGCGGGGACTCAGGGATACCCGGATTTCCCCTGTTCGATCACCCGGAAAGGCGTGTTTAAGACAGTTGGAGACCAATTCATTGAGCACCAACCCGCATGGAATGGCCGTATCAATCCCGATGGAGATATTTTCAATCTCCGTCTTCAAGGTAATTTTGCCGGGCCTGATACCGTAGGACTTGAACAGGGTGTTGGTTAGACTGATGATGTATTCTCTAAAATCCACATAAGCCAGGTTAGGAGAGCTATAGAGCCGTTCATGGATCAACGCCATAGACCGGACCCGGCCCTTAGTCTCTCCTAAAATATTCCGGATCTGGGGATCCGGGGAATACTCGCACTGCATATCCAGCAACCCGGCAATGACCAACAAGTTATTCTTCACCCGATGGTGGATTTCTTTGAGTAAAACTTCTTTTTCTTTTAGTGAAGCCGCAATCAACCGCTCCGCCCGGAGGCGGTCGGTAATGTCCCGGACGGCGGCAATAACCACTTTCCGTCCTCCTAAGGTTAGCGTATTGGCAGTTATCTCAACAGGAAAGACAACGCCATCTTTTTTCAAATGATATCGGAGGGGAACATGATTGACCGGGTTTTGGTTGTATTCTAAGGTTTTATTCGGCTCGGCCGATATGACGGTATTGGGCCGTCCGATCAATTCTTCCGGGGAGTAGCCGTACATCTGGGAAATGGCCCGGTTAACATCAATAATTTGACCGGTACCCTGTTCGGTCAAGAAAACACTGTCCGACTCGGCATCGAAAAGCGTCCGGTATTTCTCTTCACTAGAACGCAGTTCTTCTTCTCTCTGCCGCAAAGCCTCCTCAGCCTTCTTTCGTTCGGTAATATCCATCCCCAGCTTTAGGATAAGAGGAGATCCGTCGATATCCATGAAGGGATAAGCATAAATCTGAAAAATCAACCCATCAGGGCCGGCCCACTCCCACGTTTCAGGCTTAAGGTTCTGCAAGACACCTGCGGCCATACATGTCCGGCAAGGTTGGGATTGGTTGTAAAACAACTCATGGCACGTCTTTTTTTCCGGACCGCCCAAGAGATTCTTAAAGTACAGATTGGAAAACCTGATTGAATAGTCCGGTCCCACCAGACACACAAATCCGGGCAGATTGTTCAATATGGCGAAGAATCTTCTTCGTTCGCCCTCTAATGATACCTCCACCCGGCGGCGCTCTTCGACTTCCTGCTCCAGGTTCAGTGACTTTAAATTGACTTCAGCCAGAGACCGGCGCAGATCATCGGCCATCATCTTGAAGTTGTCGGTCAACACGCCGAACTCATCGCCTCGAACCGGTAACCCGTCCATAGCCGCAAAGTCGCCCCGGCCCAAGGCCTTAGCCCGCTTGGCCAGATCATCCAGGGGCCGGCCTAAGCCTCTGGCCAGTTGCCAGATGAGCCATATGGACAACAAGAGCATGACCGCAAACATCAAGAGCATGACCATGGTCCGTCTTTTTATTTCCCCCAAAAGGGAGTCTTTAAATGCCACAGCCCGGATAACCGGGATATTCCCTCCGTATCCCCGGTATCCTTTGTTGGCCGCGACGACGGTGATCCGGTCCGGTTTGTCCAACACCCGAATGCTGCTCCGACCTTCCTTGAGTTCAGCCACGACCGATTGAATCGTTTCCACATCCTGGGCCATGGAGCAAATTGATTTCTTGTCAAAGCTGGAATAAAGGATTCGCCCCTCGGAGGAGATGAGTTCCAACCTGACCTTTACCGGAATCAATCCCAGATGGAATTCTCGCACTAGATCGTAAACCCGTTCGATTGGAATTCTGGCGGCCAGGACCTGACCCGGTTGGCCCCGTTCGTCCCGCACCGGTTCAAAAATAGTCAGAAGTACTCTCCCCTGGACTTCAGAGAAGGTGAAGTCAATTAACTGCGACGTCCCGGCCAGGGCCTTTTTAAAAGACGCGGGTAGCCCGGCCGGTTGGCCTATGTCCAAGTTGCTGGTATCCGCCAGGACCATCCGGTGGGCGTCATATAGTGTCAGGCTCTCATATACCTTGTATCTATCCCGATATTCGGTCAGCCGCTTGGTAATTGACTCCCGGTCGGCATAGGCGGACGTTATAACGGCATCAGAAGATAGAAGCGACAGGTCGGAAATCCGTTGAAAGAAAAAACGGTCGAGAGAATTAAGCACATGAGCTGTTTCAGACTCGAACCAGCCCAGGAGATACCGTTCTTCTCCCTTTATCCCATAGGAAAAAAAGACCGTCAGCAACATCCCGGCTGAAAGGCCGAAGAGCACCAGATAGGACAAAATGATCTTGGTTTTAAATTTCATGGGTTGTTCCCGATCTTCGCACCCTGGACGAATGACCCGGCCAAAATTGCCTCCAGGTTGATGTCCGGCCCCACTTGACCGGTATTATAAAAATGCGTAATCATATAGTTTCCAGAGGTGAACAAGGATGTCGGGGACGAGGACCTTTTAAAGGCTCTTAGATTGTCATCTCGGGTGGCGTGATGCACTCCTGGGTAGGCCGTACGCAGGCTTTCTCGGGACGTTTTCAAGAATGCCGCGGCGATTTTAATCGTTTCCTCCGGGTGTTGCAGACAATATTCCTGGGCCCTCAACAAAGCCGTAACCACCGCCTGGACCTGGTCCGGCCGCGATTGCACAACATCGGCCCGAAACCCCACCAAATCGGTTATAATCCCCAGGGAGTCGCCGGCTTTGCCGATGACGTGGTAACCCCTGGCCAGACCTTTTGAGGTCACCGGTTCCCAGGTGTGGCCCGCCGAAATACTTCCGGCCTCCAACTCATCCAACACCTTCATCGCCGGAACTAGTTTAAATATCACGTCTGTTTCCTTTATCCCATTACGCTTAATAAAATCAAGCACAAATATATGAGAAAAGGAATTCAGCGCCTCAAAACCGATCACTCTCCCTTTCAAGTCAGCGGGAGTTCCGACCGTTGAAGAAGCCAGAATCACATCTGCCGAATCTGAAAAATCGGCGACATAAACAACCTTGATGGGTGTTCCCCGGGCCGACAGAAAAATCATGTCGCTCAATACCCCACTTGAGGCATCGATCTCCGCCGTTTCCAGCAGGCGATTCATTTCCGGGTTATCCCGGCACAATACCAGGTCAACCAGCACGCCCTCCCGCTCAAAAAACCGCTTTTCTTTGGCCACGTAGATATGAAAGAATCCGCCTAAAGGGAAAATACTGATAGTTGTGGGTTACGTGTCAATGTCATTAACTTAAGGTCAAGTGGGCTCATGTGTTGGTGGAAGACAAAAAGACTGGCGAGCCTACTTAACCGTTAGTTGTACAAAATAATTTTCTTATTTCTTGGCACACTTTTCTATT
>JADFXY010000433.1:0-3666 GCA_015233355.1 Deltaproteobacteria bacterium
CATTTGGGCCCGGAGATCCGCGGCCGAAACAGACTTATTTCCTTTGAAATCGATGCCCTTAATATATATTTTTTCACCTTCACCGATATTGAACTCAACATTGACTTCATTCGGGCTGGTGGTATCGACTCGATACTCGACTTTAGCGTTGTAGTATCCCTTGGAACGGTAGAGGTTATTGATGGCCGTGACACTTGATTTGATGACGGTCTCATTCAGAATCGAGTAGGGCTTGATCTCCAGGACTTCTTTGATATCATCAACTTTAATCTTCTTGTTCCCTTTTATGTTTACTTCTTTAATAGACGGTTTTTCTTCCACTACGAAGTTAATTACTTTTCCCGGCGTAGAATCGGCCACGTCCACCTTGACGTCTTTAAAATAGCCCATTTTGAATATGGCCTTAAGGTCACTGGACAGTTGTTTGAGGAGATACAGGTCGCCTTCCTTGCTTTTGATCACACCCTTAATGGCGTCAGCTTCGATACGCCTGTTCCCGACGACACTGATCGAGGCTATTTTTTCTTTGCCCAAGATTTTTATACTAATATCCTGGCTGATGCCCCCCACAACCTCCATCAGGTTTTCCAGCCCCTTGGTTTCTTTAAAAAAGAGAGCCGGCGCCCGATCTCCACCCCTAGGCAAGGTCTGAACGTCAAGACTGACCTGGTCGCCAATCTTTGTCAGGCTGCCGAAAATAACAAAATCCGCGTTTAGATGGGCGGACGCCTTTAGGGCTACCTCGCCGTTCATGACTTTGTATGGGATGGCGGCCATGACTTTGGTGACTTCCTCGGGATCTGCGGACTCGACTCCAACCTCGGCCAGGCGGGTTCGGAACATATCCACCAGTCCTTTTTTGAGGTAATCCAGATTCTCCTTAGCATAAAGATTAAAAGGGAGAATGGCCACCTTCGTGTCTGCCGCCGCAGCGGGTTGAGCGCCCAGCCAAAGGGATAATGTGATACCAAGGAGAAGGTAGTAAACACCCCGTGCAAATAAGGTCTTCATGACAATTCCACCGCCTTTCCGTCAATCAAGGTCATTCTACGACTCATCATGCCGGCCAATTCCGGGTTATGGGTGACAACGATCATAGTCAATTGATTTTCCTTATTAAGCTTAAGTAACAGTTCGTGTATCCGGCGACCCGTATTGGTGTCCAAGTTACCCGTCGGTTCATCCGCGAGTAAAACTTCCGGAGACCTAAATAGGGCCCTGGCCACGGCGACCCGTTGTTGTTCGCCTCCGGACAGCTCTCCCACTTTGTGCTTCAACCTATCCTTGAGTCCGACGTCAATGAGCCGCTGTTCTGCCAGGAGACCAGCTTCTTTCTTACTCATCCGGGCGATCAGGCCCGGTAGCATGACGTTTTCCAAGGCATTAAATTCCGGCAAAAGATGATGAAACTGAAAAACAAACCCGATTCGCCGGTTTCGGAACGAGGCTAAACGCAGTTGATTCAAGTTAAAGACATCTTCACCAGCCAACATCACCGTACCCGAGGTCGGTTGTTCCAATGTCCCGATAATATTTAACAGGGTCGATTTCCCCACCCCGGAGGCTCCGACAATGGCCATACTCGAAGCCCGGCTAAGGGTGAGATTAACCCCGGTGAGGACATCAATCCGGTTCTGATTCAGCACAAACGCCTTAGTCAGATCATTCACCTGAATCAACGACTCGTCCGCCGCGGTTCCCTGACGGGGTGCCGGAATCATGCTATTCATACCTGATAGCCTCAACGGGGTCAAGCCTGGAAGCTTGATAGGCCGGATAAATTGTGGCGATCAGGCAAATTATTATGGCCGAAAGGGAGATAACCGTGATGTCGGTCCACTGCATCTTAACGGCCAGCTTGTCAATGTAATAGATATCACTGGGTAATTTGACAAACTGGTATTTTTCTAAAAGTGCGCATAGAAAAACCCCGCCGAATATCCCCAGCAGGGTTCCCACCACCCCGATAACCAGTCCTTCGATCATAAAAATCTTTTGGATGCTTTTCCCGGTGGCGCCCATCGACTTCAATACGGCGATATCCTTTGTCTTCTCCATAACAACCATGATTAACGTGCTCACGATATTAAAAGCCGCCACCAGCACAATCAAAGTCAGAATAACGAACATGGTAAACTTTTCCAACTTGAGCGCCGAAAACAGGTTTCGGTTCATCCGCATCCAATCTTTGGTCCAATAAGGATAACCTAGTTTGTCCTTGATCTGCAAGGCAATTTGATCGGCTTTGAAATAATCGTCCACTCGCACTTCAATGCCTGTAACCTCATCGGGCATATTCAGAAAATCCTGAGCCTCTTTTATGCTTATATAGGCCAGTGAAGAGTCGTAATCATACATCCCGGAACTAAAAATTCCAATCACCTCGAAGCGGCGACTGCGCGGGGCTGAACCCAGAGGCGTGTCTACACCCCCCGGCGAGACCACCTTGATGAAGTCCTGGGCCTTCACGCTCAGATTCTTGGCCAGTTCCGATCCCAGGATAACTCCTGGGGTATCACTTTTTTTCAGCAGATCCGATAGGTTGCCCTGACGCATATTCCGGCCCATACTGGTTGTTTCAGCAGCCGTGGCGGGATCGATGCCTCGTAATACAGCGCCGGAAATGGACGAATTGGACCGGAGTATAATCTGGGTATAGACAAAGGGCGTGGCCGCCTGGACGTGATCAATTTTATTTATAGTTTCGGTTAGTTGCCGGTAGTTGGTGATGCCGCCGTTATATTTCAGTACCACCACATGGGAATTCACCCCCATAATTTTTTCCTTCAGATCATTTTCAAACCCGCTCATGACCGATAAGACCACGATCAAGGCCATGACCCCAACCATCACCCCGGCGATGGAGATAATCGTGATTATAGAGATAAATGTTTGTTTACGCCTCGCTTTGAGGTACCGTAAACCAATGAACGACTCATAATTCATGGGCGAGATTTCTATGTTACATCTGTTATAGGTTCTAAGTCAAGTAATCCGATAGACTAATGACCTGCTGACTCAGTGATTTCCGCAAGTTTCAATCTAATTGTTTATTTTACATCAATGTCCAGTCATCTGAACCCGCAACACACAACCCTTCCAGCTTACTTTTGCCCCAAGCTGGTTTCAGGCCGCATATGAGGGAATAGGATGACATCTCGAATAGATGGGGAATCAGTCAGCAACATGACCAGCCGGTCGATCCCGATACCCTCACCCGCTGTCGGCGGCAACCCGTACTCCAAGGCCCGGATGTAGTCTTCATCCATTTGATGGGCCTCTTCATCTCCAGCCTTAAATTCTTCTAATTGGCCCTCAAATCGCCGGCGCTGGTCTTCCGGGTCATTAAGCTCCGAAAATCCATTGGCCATTTCCCGGCCCACCGCAAATAATTCGAACCGGTCGGTGATCTCGGGATTCTGTTCGTTTTTTCTGGCCAGAGGAGAAATCTCGGTGGGGTACCCGGTAATAAAAGTCGGATTAATCAATTTTGGCTCTACGGCCAGGTCGAATATCTTGGCCAGGGTTTTGCCGTATCCTTCAGTCTCATTAATGGCCAAGGCCTGGTCTCGGGCATACCGGCGCAAGCCCGTCACGTCCATGAGCGCTTCCGGGGGGGCACCACCGATGGTTTGGACCGCTTCAAGCAGCGGAATTCTTTTCCAT
>JADFXY010000434.1:0-3643 GCA_015233355.1 Deltaproteobacteria bacterium
GACAAGAAAAGAGCCGCGGCCTTGCTGGACAATCTATCGGAAAACCGTAAAGATATTATCCGACAAAATCTTAAAGGAGCGGTCGGCCCTCGTGTTGTAGACAAAGACTGGTAACCTTATGAAGATACTGCGCCCGTACCTGTTTCTGACACTCTTTTTGGCCACCTGGATGGTCTTTGGGCTCATCCCGGCCCACGGGTCAACGGTTACCGTGGAGTTACT
Source organism: Deltaproteobacteria bacterium (assembly GCA_015233355.1). Classification (GTDB taxonomy): domain Bacteria; phylum Desulfobacterota; class JADFXK01; order JADFXK01; family JADFXK01; genus JADFXK01. The sequence goes on from JADFXY010000434.1 coordinate 223, forward strand.
GGTGGACCGGACTTCCGTCTCGTCTGGTGAGCAGATTTCGGTCACCGTCCGGGTTACCGGGGCCGGCGATGCATCTGCCCCAGACATCGTTGGGGTGGACTCCTTCGAGGTGGAGTCCCAGGGAACTTCTACCCGAATGGAAATCATTAATGGTCAGGTATCCCGCGGTGTAGATTTTAATTATCTCATAACGCCAAAAAAATCAGGCCAGGTGACCTTGGGGCCGGCCAAAGTCAGAGTCGAAGGAGTGACCTATACTAGCCAGGCGGTAGTCTTATCCATTGCTGAGGCGAAGCAGGCCAATGATCAGACAAAGGAGGTGTTTTTCACTGCCGCCGTTTCAGAGAAGAACCCCTATGTCGGGCAGCAGGTTGTTCTAACGCTCACTTTTGGCACCAGCCTGCCGATTTCTCAGGCAAACCTAAAAGATTTCGATCTCAAGGGGTTCACCCATGAAAAACTTGAAAATGCCGCCCCCTACACCCGGATGATCAATGGCCGTCACTACAACATCAATGAGCTGAAATACATCCTGTTTCCCCAAAAGGCCGGCCCCTTGACCATAGAGCCGATCAAGATCACCTGTGATCTACCAACCCGAACTCAGCGCCGGAGTTCGTCAGGGTTTCTCGATGAACAATTTTTCGGCCTGACCAGAATGGTCACCCGGTCGTTTTCCACCGAGCCGATTAACTTCATGATCAAAGACCTGCCGGTGAAGGGCCGCCCGGCTGATTTCCAGGGGCTTATCGGCCAGTTCAAAATTCATGCCGAATTATCGAAACCTACCGTCAAGGTTGGAGAGTCGGTGACGCTGAGTATCCGGATGGAAGGAACAGGCAATGTTCGGCTCCTGACCACACCGGCCCTGGGCGATCTACCCCTTTTCAAAATTTATGAAGATCAACCGACCTTCACGGTCCAAACCAAACCTGAGGGATTGTTTGGGGCAAAAACCGTGAAACGGGCTCTGGTCCCGGAGAAACCGGGCGCCTTCACTCTCCCCCCGGTCAGTATAACTTATTTCGACCCCACCAAGGCCGCCTACCAGCGGGTGGCCACATCTCCCCTGGCCCTGACGGTCACCCCGGCCGCAGCGACTGAAACCACCAAGGTAACCGTGGCGGCATCGGCCACCAGGGTCAAAGAGGAAGTCACCGCTCTGGGCAAGGACATCCTGCCTAATCATACCGGAATGGCCGTACTCGTCCCCCAAATTCTCTATCCGGGACCTCTGCTGATCGCGGCGTGGTTGTTACCTCCCCTCATCCTGCTGGGCCTGTCTTTAATGACCCGCCGGCAGCATCTTTTGTCCGGCTGGTTCTCAGACCGAAGGCGGAAACAGGCCTATGCCGTATTCCAACGGGAGCTGACGGCCTTACCCACCGGTGATGAGGCTCCGTCCAACCTGGTCAAGGCCCTCAAGAGCTTTGTCAGCCACAAAACCGGCTGGGATGCCGGGGCGATGACGCTGGCTGAGTTGTTAGAGATGCTTAACCACCGCAAGATAGATCCCCGAAGCGTCGCGGCCCTGGCCGGGCTTGGGACCAGGCTGGAACAAAACATATATTCCACTCAGAAACTGAGCCAGGTTGACCTCGATGATTTAAAAAAGGAATTAGCCGAACTGGTCAGGGATTTGGATAAGGAAGCGAGTCTCCGATGAGGGTGAAATTTGTTATCTGTATCTGGCTGTTGGTGATCTTGGGGCCGGCCATGGCCCGGGGGGAAGAAGATCCGGCCACACAATTCGTTCAGGCCAATCAATCGGCCGGTCGCGGGCAATATGCCGAGGCGGCTGAGGCGTATGAGCGACTTATCTCGATGGGATATCTTAATGGGCGTCTCTTCTATAACCTGGGAAACTGTTACCTGAAGCAAGGGCACCTGGGCCGGGCCATCGTGAACTATGACCGGGCCTTGATTTTTATGCCCAGAGACGCTGACCTGGCCTTCAACTTGAAGGTGGCCCTGGATCAAACCAAAGACGAGCCCCCCTCACCCGAATGGATAGCCACAGTCTCTAAAATGGCCTTTTGGTATTATGGCCTGGCCCCGGGAGAGCTTTATGCCCTGTTTGCCGGCATCAATATTCTGTTGTTCGCTGTGCTGGCAATCAGAATGTGGCGCCGGGCTGAATGGATCTTTTGGAGCGGCCTGGTCTGTTTATTTTTATGGCTGATTTTGGGCGTGTCGGCGGGATTGAAGGCCTATTCATTAGCCAACAGCGGCACGGGGGTGATCATCGTTAAGGAAGCCACCGCTCTATCCGGAAAAGATGAGGGCAGCACCGCACTTTTTAAGCTTCATGACGGGGCGTCGGTCACGGTGGAACAAGTCGATGGGGCCTGGGCCAAGGTTACTTTTTCGGAGGATAAACGGGGCTGGACCAAACTGGCCAACCTGGCCCAAATCAAGGACTTCAGACGGCCCGGTAATGATCGGAGACGGCCGGAAGAAAAGAAACCTAAGAACTGATCCCGGTTGGTCCCGTCGGGCCCTCCGCGGCTCTTCTGAAGTCTCCTCGACTATCATCCCAGACCATCAAGGGAAAACCAAAACAGGACCGGCCGAAATCGTGTTTGGTCAGAAAAAAAATAAATTGTATCTTGCTCTCTCTTAAAATAAATGGTAGAAGCACAATTCATCAAGAAACAATGGAAGCGACATTCTGCGCCCGTAGCTCAGTTGGATAGAGCGTCGGACTTCTAATCCGTTGGTCGGGTGTTCGAGTCACCCCGGGCGCGCCAGATAAATCAAAGGGTTAGTGATAAATTCACTGGCCCTTTTTGCTTTTGGCAAGGATTTTTGCCAAAATTTTGCCATAAATGCCTTTTACCCATGGCTACTTATCCTTACTCTTGGTTACCTGCATTGCTTCGTTGAAGAGCCCCCCATCTTTGGCTCCCCGCGCCTTTACGTAGTACTTGCCATACACCTTGATGTTCATTTCTGTGTTCCGATTGTCCATGCCTCTGGCAATCCAAAGCGGACTTTCGCCACAGGACAGAGCTATGGTCGCGAAGGTGTGTCTGGTCTGTTTGATTTCTCTGTACGACAATCCAGCCCGCTGCAACGTTGGTATCCATACGCGATTTCGGAGGTTGTTTAGGTTTATCTGTAGCCCTTTCTTAGAGCAAAAGAAGTACTCGCCTTGAAACTGCTCGTAAATCTTCTGCTGCATCTTTAACGCCTCCATCATGACCGGGACCAGTTTTATAGTTCTTCGGCTATACCGATTCTTGGTCTTGCCCATGGTCTTCTTGCCGTTTTCGTCCAGGGTCAGCGCCCGCCGCACATGCAGTACATGGTTCTCCCAGTCGATGTCTTCCGGTTTCAGAGCAATCTGTTCTCCCGGTCGGAGGCCTACACTAAATGCAAACAGAAAGTATGGTCGCCAATGCTCAGGCAGGCAATCAAT
>JADFXY010000435.1:0-3618 GCA_015233355.1 Deltaproteobacteria bacterium
AACAATACTCCGATGAAGAAAAGTCTAAAATTCTATCGGTGATGAAAGGGATTCTTAAATCCGGGTAAGGTTACCCTGAGTGCGACGAGTTGGCTAGGCGATTAGAAAACCGTGGTTGAACGGCCACGACTCAATCCGCAGATTACTCAGATTTACGCAGATTAAAAAAGACAAGTGATCGCATCCAGTTGAATGTATTCTACATCTGCTTTCGTCGGGGAAATCTGCGGATTGATTTCTGCTCCTATTTCTTCTCCGGCTGAACGGCATGTCCAACTGGAGCCGGGGCAGGAAAAAGCAGTTTAATGTCTATATCTTTTTGTAACAACTTTTGCTCTATCATAACTCTTTTAAGGCGTTCCGCGGCAGGGATCAGCGGTGACGAACCGCCGGTGATCATAACCCGGTTCTCCTCTCGGTCAGGAAAAATGATCCCGGCCAGGGCAGCTCCCATCTGATCCGGCGTCAGGTTTTCCCGGACAGCCATCCGTTGGGCCGCATCCTGAGGGTTGCTTTTGATATAGGCCAAGGCCTTAAACCAGTTTTGTAACAGGCTCTTTATTTGCTCCGGGTGGTCGTGGAGATAGTTCCGCCGGACAACGATCACGTCCACAATTTCACCTGGAATTTTAGTGCTGTCGAAAAGGACGACGGCGCCCTTTTTGATCAATTGGGTCTTAACCGGCTCGCAGGTGACCACGGCATCAACACGTCCCTCTTCAAACGCCTTGAAATGTTCGTCGATGGTCATGTTTACGGATATCACATCGGAAAGGGCTAAGCCGCCAAGCTGAACCGCCCTGGTCAGCGTATATGCCCCGACTGCATTAGTCTCCACCCCGATCTTCTTTCCTTTGAGATCAGCGACACTCTTCATCCCCTTTCGGCCAATTAACGCATCTGCCCCGTTGGACACGTCCGTGACCAGGATTATGACAGGATCCAAGCCATCCTGGGCCAGCCGGAAAACATCATCTAATGTTAGAGCGGCGGCTTCAATGGCCGAGTTACTAAACCCCTTAACCACTTCCGTGCAATTAGCGTATTCCATCAGGCGCACTGGTTGGTTATCCAAGTAGCCCAATGACTTGGCTAAGTAGAGTGGCGAATACCCGGTCCAAATACTGGTGCCGATGCGCATGGGGGAAGAAGGTTCGGTCACGGATCCAGGCGGAGTTACGCATCCCGAAAGAATTAGTGATAGAAGCACAGCCGATATGATTAGACCGGTTATCTTATTCATTCTTTTCGCCCCCATCGAACGCTCTGCCGGTTGATTTTAACGAACAGATTAGCCAAGCAATACCTTCAAGAATTTGACCATTTTTCAACGACTGATTCTTCTATTGAGGAAACAATTAAGACTGCCTGGTTATCGGAAAGCAAATGATAGAAGACAAAATCGGATGACTAAACGGCTACCGTCTTCATCACTAAAACAGGTAGAAATAGTTAACATAAATATATAACTTATTAATGTAATTAGCATATTATAATCGACCAAAGGCCAAATTGCAAGAAGAATATGACTAGGCGCTACGAAGACCGACTTTTTCGCAACATAATCTATTAATACCGGCAGTTGAGTCATGTTTGGGCCAATCCAGCCATGTTCCAGACCTGTCTCCGGCCTGGCCGGACGCCGGTAAATGGATCTTTGCTCTCTTCGCCCATCGTCTACCGAGTCTCAAATCTGTGGGGGATAAGCTCGCTATTTAAGGTTATGGTCCGTATATCACCATTGAATCCCCCGAGCCGGTTTTCCAGGAGGTACTCGGTGAAGTTCCGGATTATCCGGCCCAGCCGGAAGGGATCGCCGAGGTTCATTCCAGTGAAGCTGTTATTGAAAAGCCTGGCCAGGTCGTCTTCCTTGATCAGAAGGGACGGCGAGAGGGCCCTGACACCGATGCTGTCAGGACCCGGAATTGGGTTGTCGGCGGCTTGCTCGAACCACTCCACAGTCTTGCCCTCTATGTCGGTATAAGAAATGCCGAGGAAAGTTGGAAGGGTGTGGATGTGATCATCAACTTTGACATGTCTGCCGCGGCTGATCGTCCCCAAGGAGCAAGCCAGTTTGGATTTTTCCGGTTCACTGGATATATCGATATTATCTTCACCCATGGTAGGAAAGTCTTGGTCCAAAAGTCCGGGCCGGACTAGTTCATTAAATAGCTCGCAAATACTTTTTTTGATCACCTCGTTAATATAACGGGACTTGGCGTTGGCCGTACCTGCGGTCAGGGGATGGGACACGGCCAAATGCCAGGCGCGGCCGGAAAGATAGATTCTAAATCCGGTCATCTTATTGGACTGGTCTCCGCTCCTGGCCGATTCTCCTATCAAACCGACCTGCTTAATGGCTGCCCCGGCCAATAGAGCGGTATAAGCACATAGTTCGTAGATAAAGCCGGCGACAGTTTCACCGCTGTCCGCCAAAGGCCGTTGCCCGGTGCTGAGGGCCCGCTGGTACCTCAAGTAATCTTCTCTATAGACGGCACGGAAGGGATTGTTCCCGGAAAAAACGAAACTGCTGCAGGAGATGCATTTGTTTTCAGAAAGCACCGCCACGTCGGTCGTGCCGCCGCCGACGTCGATGATAAGGGATAGCCCCTTCAACTCCCTTGGAATGGGCGCCACCGCTTCCGAGACTGTGTTCCTTTCGTTGAAATTTATCTCCAGACCCGACAACCGGCCGGCGTCTTGGGCGGCCGCTTTGACGACAAGAATGAATGCCTTTCTGAGATCAGCGTCCGTGGCCTGGCCGGGAATATTGATAGTTAGCCCTTCAAATTTCAGGGGCACGCTGACATAGACCGAGAGCCTGGAAAACCTGTTGGGGACATATTTTTGTGCCCCCATATAAAAGTGGGCCTGCAACATGAGCAGATAGCAGGTCAGGAAGTCTTTCCAATAGATCAGTTTCTTGGTGACTCCGTGCTCCCACTTGATATTGTATACACAATAAGCTGGGTCATTGGCAATGGACTCGTCCAATGAGTCGCCCGGGATGGTGTAATGCCGCAAAGGCAAATGCGGAATCTGGGAGTGGAAGATTTTGTCGCTGTCCCGATAGAAGATACTCACCTCATCCCAGTCGTCTCTCCGCAGGCTATACAGGCCGGTGGGGAAGACCTTGGCCGAACCTTTGGCCCGGCTGAAATAGGGCACCCAGGCAAAATCTACGACATGCTGATCCAAAAGTTTGTTGGAAAAAACCGTATAGAGCAAATCAGACGGATTCATTTCGGTCGGGGCATTGGACCCGTTGGGCAGGCAAAAAGAAGAACAACTACTCAAGGTGCCAAAATCGATCCCCACCTGGAGAAGTTTGGTTTCAATCTCTTGAGGGGCCACCTCCGGTAAAACGGGAAAATAGCCGCCACAGCAGGAACCCAGTTTATCTGTGAATTCAAAGATGACACCAGCCGGGGCGGCGCCCTGCCAGGCCGTCATCTGGATTGTCGGGCTGACCTTGTCCAGGTTTACCCAATCGGCAATAAAGGATAGGAGGATGTCCGTGACTCCTAAAGCCATTAGCCGACCCACCGCCTTCCCAGCGAGCGTCCCAGGTTGCGGCAGCGGTGATGTCGGGGTTGTAGCCGGTGTTTCATCTTCATT
>JADFXY010000436.1:0-3616 GCA_015233355.1 Deltaproteobacteria bacterium
GCACTGCCGCCAGGCTGTTGCGGAAGATAAAGTAACGCCATCTCTCCAGCCGCCCCATCAGCAAACGCAAGACAATGACGGCGGCGATCCGGCATTTCCGAAAAAACGTCTTTCAACAATAATTGTAGACAATTATTATCCCTATACCTTCTTGAACCAGCAAGGCATCCCGGCAGGTTTCAGCCTGGACCTGGCCAAGGCAGTGGCCAAAGTTATGGGGTTGGAGATTGATATCCAGGTTGGGCCATGGGACCAGGCCCGCGAAGCACTTGCGGCCGGGCGGATCGACATGCTGCCCATGATGGCCTATTCCAAGGAACGGGCTAAACTATTTGATTTCTCCGAGCCGCATACAATATCATATGATGCCGTCTTTACTAAAAAAAATAGTGACCGGCTGAATTCAATAAAGGATCTGAAGGGCAAAACGCTCATCGTGATGAAAAATGACGCGGCCCACGACTACCTGATGGCAAAGGGCTTAGCCACGCCGGACAGACTTGTGCTGACGGACAGCCTCCCTGAAGCCCTTCGGCTGCTGGCTATCGGAAAAGGAGACGCAGCCTTGATGCCGAAGCTGGTGGGACTGCTCCATCTAAAAAACTTGGGGCTCAGTAATCTGGAGCAATCCCCTATTGTTTTGGATGAATATCAGCGGCCATTTAGCTTTGCGGTAAAAAAAGGAAATAAAGATCTTTTGGACCGCCTTTCCCAGGGATTGAGCATAATAAAGGCGACCGGAGAGTACGATCGAATCCATTCAAAATGGTTCGGCCTGGTGGAACCGCCAAAAGTTACTCTTCAATCGGTTATGAAGTACATCCTGCTCGCCGTTGCCGCCTTTTTGGTCGTGGTTCTTTTCCTTGCCGCCTGGTCTCTATCCATGAAGAGACAGGTGTCCATGAGGACCAAAGAACTTGAGCAGGAGATTGTTGAACGGAAAAAAACCGAAAAAGCCCTCTTGGATAGCCGGCAACAGGCTGCGTTTCTAGCAGATTTACTCGAACATTCGTCCCTGCCGTTCGGGGTAGGCTACTCTGACGGACGTCTGGGTGTCTGCAATGCGGCCTTTCCTCAACTGCTGGGATACACCAAAGAAGAGTTTATCAAGCTCGATTGGACCAAAGACATCACCCCCCAGGAATGGCTGGAGAACGAGCTAGCAAGTTTGCAAGAATTGCACCGGACAGGTCATCCGGTGCGGTATGAGAAGGAATACGTCCGGAAAGACGGCACCCGCGTACCCGTCGAGATGTTGGTTCACCTTCGCCGCGATGAAGAGGGACAACCACCGTATTACTATGCCTTCATCACCGATATTTCGGAACGGAAGCAGGCGGCGGAGACCCTTAAAGAAAATGAGAGGTTACTGAAAAAAGCTCAGCAAATCGCCCAGCTCGGACACTGGCGGCTAGACCTAAAAGCGAACCGTTTGGACGGTTCAGATGAGCTTTTCCGGATTGCCGGACTTACCCGTGAGGATTTCGGACTTGAGGCATTTGTTTCGATCGTGCATCCTGACGACCGGGATCTCGTGGTTAAGACGGTCCGGGACTCTATAAAAAACATCCGGAGTTACGCGATAGAGCACCGGTTGCTTTGCCGGGATGGGTCCCACAAATTTATCAGGGCCCTGGGTGAGCCGGTGGTGAACCAATCAGGCCAATTAACCATGATGGTCGGTACGGTCCAGGACATCACGGAACGTAAGAGGGCAGAGGAACGCCAAAAAAAATTAGAAGCCCAACTGCTCCAGGCCCAAAAAATGGAGGCCATCGGAACTCTGGCTGGTGGGATCGCCCACGATTTCAACAATATTCTCGGTTGCATCTTCGGCTACACTCAGCTCGCCATTGATGATGTTCAATCCGATGCCGCCAGTCAAGAATTCTTGAAAGAAATACTCAAAGCGGCCAAGCGAGCCAGAGATTTGGTTAAACAAATCCTAAGCGTCAGCCGTAAATCCGACCAGGAAAAGATATCATTCGAAGTCTCATCAATTATTAGAGAAAGCACCAAGCTGATTCGGGCTTCCTTGCCGGCCAATATTATCATCAACCATGAAGAATCACCACAGGAAGCATACATCTTAGGTGACCCGACCCAAATCCATCAGGTGCTGATAAACCTCTGCACCAATGCCGCCCATGCTATGCAAGACAACGGCGGAGTATTAGACATAAAACTAAATGAGTTCTACCTTGATCCTGATTCCGCGGCCAGGTACATCAACCTGGTCCCAGGACTCTATCTAAAATTGACTGTAAGCGACACCGGACATGGGATGGACAGCAAAGTCGTCAGCCGCATCTTTGATCCTTTTTTCACAACCAAAGAAATAGGTAAAGGCACCGGCATGGGCCTGGCCATTGTCCATGGCATCGTGAGAAACCATGGTGGGGCCATCACTGTGTATAGCGAACCGGGACGCGGGTCAACCTTTAATGTCATTCTGCCGTTGGCCAAAGAAGAAGTTGAATTAGAGATTGATGACGATGAAACAATCCCGAGAGGGTCGGAGACGATCCTGCTGGTCGATGATGAACCGGGGCTAATCGACACGGGCCAAAAGATTCTGTCCCGCTTAGGTTACAAAGTAATTAGTAAAACTGATAGCTCAGAAGCCTTAGAGGCGTTTGCCCTGGAACCGGACAGTTTTGATATGGTTATTACCGACATGGCCATGCCCACCATGACGGGGGACAAGCTAGCCCAAGAGATAATCCGCCGCCGCCCTGATATCCCAATAATTATGTGTACGGGATATAGTCAGTCCGTCAGCGAGGAAGAGGCTAAACGAATTGGAATAAAAGGGTTTCTGATGAAACCGTTGGACATGGCCGCCACGGCCAAACTTATTCGGAGGTTGTTGGATAAACATGACCCAGGGGAGGCCGGAGTTCCTCAAGGATAACACCCTTTGGTGACCGAGCATCCGGCGCACCAATAGAAAAGGCCGGATAATCATTTCCGACCTTTTTTATATTCAGAGGAATCGGCCTATTCACAAGCACAGGCGTCTTCGCAGATTGCTTCCCCTTCGAAATCTCCCAGGCATCCACACGCGAGCCGCTCTGAGAAAATATCCCCGATCGGTTCACAGGCTCCGGTCACCAACCAGTATGGTCTCCCACTAAACCGTACACAAGTTCCTTCCATAATGATCCCCTCCTCCCATTCGCTGAGGTTCGGCCCTTCAGCTTCAATTTATACCCATATTCAGATATGTTTAATTATCTTTCTTGAACTTAAGTTAATCACCGTCGGGAGGATGTCAAGTCTGTTTGAAGAATCTTTGAATCGGCCCGCGCCTTAACCGCGACCATCGGGTTATGCTTCGGGCAGGTCGGCGTTCTTCTTTGATTCCAACTCCTCAAGTCTTTTGGCAACTTGCCTGAGATGGGCGGCGAACTCCTGGCCGCGCTGGTAGCGCTTTTCAAAATCTTTAGCCAGGGCCTTGGCCAGAATTTTCTCCATCACTGCCGGTATCTTGGGGTTAAACGACCGCGGGGAAGGATGGGGGGTGTTGGCAATTTGATACATCAAGGTGGTCAGGGAGTCACCGGTAAAGGGCTTTTGTCCCGTGAGCATCTCAAACAAGATAGTGCCCAGCGAA
>JADFXY010000437.1:0-3612 GCA_015233355.1 Deltaproteobacteria bacterium
TACTCTTCCTCCATGGATTAGGGCATCGAAGTTGCGATTAACCTTTACGAAGGAATGAGTATATCCATTTATTTTAACTTGCCTATACTAGCTCATAAATTAATTAAACTCGTCGAACTCAGGTTAAGATTAAAATATTTGAACTCAGCGGGGCGGAATTTGAACCCGAGATCGCCGCCGACCTATGGTCTAAGATAATTAAACACAAGTGGCTTCTCTCGGAAAAAGTCGGTCGTGATGTGGGCCTTCGGACTGCCTGTATCGATTTTTTGGAGAACATGGAGCATGCCCCTGATGAATATATAACCTATCAACGGACAGATATATTGAATAAGATGGGGGCACAGGCCATCAGTAGAGAAATGTGGGATACCATATCCGACTCCCAACCCCCCAAACAGTTGGTCCAACGCCGGATCATTCTCCCGCTGACTGAAGAGAGTCTTTCTTTAAAGCATGGAGTCGTCCCGCCTAAGGCGATCACCTTCTTTGGACCTCCAGGTACCGGCAAGACTCATTTTGCCAAGGCTATAGCCGGTGTTCTGGCCTGGTGGTACATAGAGATCGTACCCAGCATACTTATGGCGGATGGTGTGGAAAAGGTCGGCTCTAATCTTCGAAAAGTTATGGAAATGGCCCGGAGTCTTAACGGGGTGGTCCTATTTATCGATGAGTTCGATGAAATTGCATCCAGCCGTGACACGGGAGACCGAATCGATAAGTCCATTACCAACGAGTTTCTGAAGCAGATCCCTTTACTCAAGAATCAGGGAAAGAAAATACTGCTTGTCTGCGCCACCAATTACATCCGGCATTTGGATGCCGCGATGCTGCGTCCGGGAAGGTTTGACTGCATCATTCCAGTTGGAGGCTTGGACCAAGAGGGGAGGACGACCATCCTCAATCATTACCTTTCCAAGCTCAATACCGGGCAAATTGACTTGGTGCAACTTGCTGAAATGACATCAGGGTTTACTCCTGCAGATATCCAGTATCTCTTTCAGCAGGTGGCCCAGTTTGCCTTTGAGCAAGAGCTGGCCAGTAAACAGGACTACCGGGTAACCACAGAGACATTTGTTCAAATTATACCCAAAATTCCTCCATCTTTAAACGATCAGGTCATACAAGAATTTGAAAAGGATAGTATTACCTATTCGCGAGTCTAACTTGCCGGCGCCTACCGACGATCAAACGGAGTCAAACAACGCTGTTTTGTCCGTTACCCTAAAATGAAAATCAGATGAGGGGATTTATGAATCCAGGGTCACATCCTGTCCGGGCCGGTGTGTCGTTCATCGAAGCCTTGAAGTTTTGGGTTAAGCTGGGGTTTATAAATTTTGGGGGGCCGGCCGGTCAGATTGCCATCATGCAGCATGAACTGGTGGATAGCAAGCGCTGGGTGCCCCAGAGCCAGTTCCTAAGAGCACTCAACTTCTGCATGATTCTCCCTGGTCCGGAAGCCCAGCAACTGGCTGTTTATATCGGCTGGCGTCTCCATGGAATCCTTGGGGGTGTTGTTGCAGGCAGTTTTTTTGTAATACCCTCGATCTTTGTGTTGCTCGCTTTGAGCTGGATGGTCGTGGTTTCTTCAGATGTCCCGGCCATACGCGGGCTTCTCTATGGGGTACAGCCAGTCGTCATTGCCATCGTTGCTTCAGCGGTTTTGCGCATAGGAAAAAAAACTCTCCGCCACTGGGGGCTTGGCCTTTTCGCTTGGGCAGCCTTTGTGGCCCTCTATTTTTTTAACATCTCCTTCCCGTACGTCATAGGTACTGCTGCATTGGGTGGGACCTTATTGCAGCGATTTTGGCCTCATATCTTTCAATCCTGCGAGGTCGGCCACGACGGATCCTCAACATGCAACGAGATTGAGGATGGTTCACCAAACAGCCGGCCCTCGATGGTTCGTAATCTCAAGCTGCTCACCCTGTTTCTTGTTTTGTGGGGAATCCCTGTCGGCGGATTGTGGCTCTGGAGAGGACCGTTGGACGTACTGGTACAGGAGTCGATACTTTTCTCCAAAGCGGCTTTCGTCACTTTCGGAGGAGCCTATGCTGTGTTATCCTATATCGCGGATATGGCTGTAAACCATTATGGATGGCTGAATGCTCATCAGATGGTTCAGGGTCTTGGACTGGCCGAGTCAACGCCGGGACCGCTCATAATGGTTACCCAGTACATCGGGTTTATTGCGGCCTGGAACCTGCACGGTGAGTTTAACCCGCTTTTCAATGCGGTACTTGGCGCGGTTATAACAACCTATATGACCTTTCTCCCTTGTTTTTTCTTCATCTTTCTCGGAGCTCCATATATCGAACTGCTGTCAGCGAATCGTCTCTTACAAGCTGCCCTAGTGGGTGTTGCGTCAGCAGTGGTTGGAGTCATCGTAAACTTGGGAGTTTTCTTTGGACAAAAGGTTCTGTTTCCGTCTCCAGGCGTGTTTGATTACTTTGCCGCGGCTTTGGCCCTTGCGTCATTTGGCCTTGCGCTGAAATTCCGAATCCAGATGCACTACCTCGTACCGGTGGGAGCATTGGCAGGAATGACCTGGCACCTGCTTGGTTATGGGGTATCTTGATTAGTTTGAAGTAGCTGATCACTATCCTCCAGACTCGCTCCGGGCAGGAGGCCTGAGAACAGAAATATTACAAAAAGAGGAGACTGCAATATGGCGGATGTCATAACCACACAGGAATTAAAAGCACTTATGAGCAGTGACCGGCAGCCGGCTGTCTTCGATGTACGGAGAAAAGCCGATTTCGAGGACGCTCCCAAGAAAATCGAACGCGCTGCCTGGTGTGATCCGGAAAAGGTCAACGAATGGATCAATGAAATTCCCCATGACAAGCCGGTTATCGTGTACTGTGCCAAAGGCGGTTCCGTGAGTCAATCAATTGCTGATCGTATTCAGCAAACCCATCCTGATGTCAAGTTTCTCCAGGGCGGAATCAAGGCATGGAAGGAACTCGACGGACCGATAGAGGAATGAGCATGAAATAGATTACCATCTGATCACACCCCACAAGGCACCGTGTGATCCGGAAAGGAGTACAACCATGGTCAAAAGGCTTATCGGTATTTTCGGTTTACTGCTTTTTGCAACGTCGGTTTTGGCCCAAGGCGGGCCTCTGTCATGGAATTTTGATTCCGAGACAGCGGGCAAACTTCCTTCGGGGTTCACCACGATTGCGGGTGAATGGAAAGTCGCGGCCGATCCCTCCGCCCCCTCTCAGCCCAACGCACTGGCGCAGCTTGCCAAGAGTTCCGGCTCGACCTTCAATCTCATCCTCCTTGATGGGACAAGCTATAAAGACATCGATTTGACGGTTTTGATGAAGGCCGTGGCCGGAGGGGAAGATCAGGGTGGAGGCCTGGTGTGGCGGGCAAGGGATGGAAAGAACTACTATGTCGCCAGGTTCAATCCGCTCGAGGATAATTATAATCTCTACAAAGTAAAAAATGGTAACCGCATTCAGATAGAGGGTGCAACCCAATGTCATTAACTTAAGGTCAAGTGGGCTCATGTGTTGGTGGAAGACAAAAAGACTGGCGAGCCTACTTAACCGTTAGTTGTACAAAATAATTTTCTTATTTCTTGGCACACTTTTCTAT
>JADFXY010000438.1:0-3612 GCA_015233355.1 Deltaproteobacteria bacterium
TAATGTTCTAAAAAAAAATTATGTTGAAGTCACAGAAATTACAATTGCCAGCCAAGATAATTCAAAAAATAATTTTGAAAAGGGATTATCCCTGACTGCCGACTGATGATCCCGGCTGCTTTGAAATGAATTGTCTGTTCATGGCCAAGGTTTTCATCCATCCATAATTAAAAGATCGTTAATCTACCGCAATAAGATCTTGTCCCGTAATCAGGCTCCATCGCGGCCAGCACCAGGTTAGATCCTTTTTCGCTTGACCAGACCAAGATTATATTAACTTGCCATGGGACAACTTGGAGATTGAAAATGAAAAATAACCAGGTCAAGTCGCCGGGGTCGGTATCCAAGAGTTTCTTTGGGGCGGCCATCCCATTGCTTCTTCTGTTGACTTTGGTCATCGGCGGGGCCGGGTATCTAGTCTTCAACTATCAAAAGAAATCCATTAAAAAATATATCCATAAAGAGCTGATGACGGTGGCTGATCTTAAAGTGTCCCAGATTGTTAATTGGCGATCCGAAAAAAGAGATGACGCCGTCGTGGCTGGAAAGGAGTCTTTTCTGGCCCGGGCTGTGGAACTTTGGTTGCAGGATGGGGCTCCCCTAGACGAAAACCGGTCCCGTATACATCGGCGGCTGAATATCCTGCAACAGACCAATCGTTATCACAATATTTATGTTATTGATCCCAAACAAACAGTCCGGCTTTCCAGCAGGCCGGACAATGAACCCGTGGGTGACTTATCGTTGAAGTTAACCTCGGAAGTATTTAAAAGTGGCACGACTATTTTTTCTCCTCTCCAACGGATTAAAAGCGGGCCTGATCCAAAGATTTTTATTGATCTTCTGTCCCCGTTAACGGTTACAGATGAAGCCGGCGGCCGGATAGTCGGGGTGCTGCTGTTCCGGATCGATCCAGTCCTGTTTCTTTATCCTCTCATCCAGTCATGGCCCACCCCTTCTAATACGGCGGAGACACAGCTCATCAGACGCAATGGTGAACATGTTGTTTACGTAAATGAATTAAGATTCCGGAAGAACGCCGCCCTCAATTTAAAGCTCCCCGCAACTGAAGAGCAACTCCCGGCGGCCATGGTCGCCCGGGGCATTGAAGGAGCCGTGGAAGGGATTGATTATCGAGGGGTGCCGGTCCTGGCCGCATTACGGCGGGTCCCTGACTCTCCCTGGTTCATGGTGGCCAAAATGGATCAGGCGGAAGCTTACGCCGCGATTCGGGAACGGGCCTGGTGGATGACGGGATTCACCCTGATGATCATAGTTATGGGCAACATGTGGGTGCTGACCTGGTGGCGCCGACAATCCTTAACCGCTCTCCGCCGGATTGAGTGGCTCATGACTAAAGATGTCACTCCTGAATCTAAACTCACAGAATTGGATCCAGCCTATGGCCGGCTGGATGAGTTAAACACCGGCCGGTTATTGTTGGGTGCAGTGGGAAAAGATATTCTTTTTGAAACTGTTAGTGATTATCTAAAATTATTGGGCACTTCGTCAGCCATTATGGAAAAAAACGGTGATTATGCCTTATCCCCGGTCTCTTCAGGGTGGTGTCGGTTGCTGGATCAGGCATCCCGACGGTTATGCGGCCAAATTGGCCACGCGGAAGCCCTGAAAAGCGGCCGGTGGCACTGTCATGAATCGTGCTGGACCGAGTCGGCCAAGGTTTGTATCGAAACTGGGCAACCCGTGGATATCGAATGCCGGGGCGGGATTCGTATTTATGGCGTCCCGATCTGGGCCGGGACGGAAGTGGCCGGTGCCATAAACTTCGGCTACGGTGATCCACCCAGAGACCCCGAAAAGTTACGGGAAATCTCATCCAGGTATAACGTCGATATGGAGGAACTTCGCTCCGCGGCCCGGCGATACGAAACCCGCCCTCCGTTTATCATCGCTGTGGCCAAGGACCGTCTCCTCAACTCGGCTAAATTACTCGGCACCATGGTCGAACGGAAACGAGCGGAGGAAAGCTTCAGAATCCTCTGCGAACAATCGCTTCAAGGCATCGCCATCTTTCAGGGCAACCCTTCCCGGATCGTCTTTGTCAATCCCAAATGGACTGAAATCTTTGGTTACACGACGGATGAAGCGCGGTCTCTTTCCGGAGATGATAAGTGGAAATTGGTGCATCCGGATGATCGGGAGATGGTCAGGCAATATTATCGCGATCGTCGGTCGGACGGAAAACTGATCCCCAATTATCAGTTTCGAATTATGCGGAAAGACGACGCAGTGAGGTGGGTGGAAGTATTCGCCGGCCGGGCCGACTATCGGGGGGAAATCTCCATCCAGGCCGTGTACATCGATATCACCGACCGCAAGCAGGCAGAAGACGCATTGCTCCAAAGTGAAGAAAGATATCGATTGCTTTTTGACCATGCCCCGATCGGCATCGTGCATTTCGACCATAAAGGCGTCCAGTTGGCCTCCAATCAAAAATTTGCCGATATCATGGGCGTCCCACGGGAACGCATCATCGGGTTCAACGCTCTCGAAAAGATACAAGATCAGCACATGCTTCAAGCGGTCAAGGATGCCTTGGCCGGCAAGTCAGGGTATTACGAGGGGAACTACCTTTCCATCACAAGCGGAAAAATGACTCCGATCCGGGCTGTTTTCCAGCAGCTCCCCTGTGATGACGGGGCTTTTTACGGCGCCATGGGGATATTTGAGGATGTCACCAGCCAAAAAGAGGCGGAACAGGCCCTGGCCGCGGAGAAGAAACGACTGGCCGTTACCTTGAATTCCATCGGCGATGGAGTTATCGGGACTGACCTGGCGGGTAATGTGACCGTCCTTAATCGAGTGGCGGAAAACATGACCGGTTGGACTGAGGAAGAGTCGATTGGCCGGCCATTGACCCAGGTTTTCCATATCGTCAATGAAATTACCAGAGAAGTTTGCGAAGACCCGGTGAGCAAGGTCTTAAAAAGCTGCCGGATTATCACATTGGCCAACCATACCGTGTTAATCGGCAAAAACGGCAAGGAGATGATTATTGCCGATAGCGCCGCCCCCATCCTGGATGAAAACGGAGTTCTTCTGGGTGTCGTCCTGGTCTTTCGCGATACCACTGACCGAAAACTGGCGGAAATCGCCCTACATAACAAAACCGAAGAGCTGGATCGGTTTTTCTCTCTCATCGTGGATTTGCTTTGTATTGCAGACACCCAGGGATTCTTTCGACGCGTCAATCCCGCCTGGGAAAAATCCCTCGGCTACAGCCGGGAAGAACTGGAAGGAAGGAAGTTTTTAGATTTTGTTCATCCGGAGGACATAGAATCCACGCTCGGGGCGATGGACAGGCTGTCCGCCCAAGAAGAAATTTATGACTTCGTTAACCGTTATCGCTGCAAAGACGGTTCATACCGGTGGATAGAATGGCGGTCTTCCCCAGACTCGACCGGCTTGATCTACGCCGCGGCCCGTGACATTACCGACCGGAGGCGCGCGGAGAAAGATCGAAAGAAACTCGAGAGGCAACTGCGCCAGGCCCAAAAGATGGAAGCCATCGGCACGCTGGCCGGAGGGATCGCCCACGATTTCAATAATATTCTCGGGTCCATCTTCGGATATACCCAACTGGCCCTGGAT
>JADFXY010000439.1:0-3582 GCA_015233355.1 Deltaproteobacteria bacterium
CGCCGCCGTCAAGATCATGTATGGAAACCGGGAAGATCACTTCGATCCGGAATTGCTGGGCAGTTTTATCAAGTGTGTCGGCGTTTATCCCATTGCCAGTATGGTTAAATTGAATACAGGTGAAATGGGCCTGATCGTCGACATCAATCCGGAGAAGCTGCTTAAGCCTCAGGTGGTTATCCTGTTTGGCAGTAACCGGAAACCGGTTTCCAAAAAAGAAGTTTTGAACCTGGCCAAGGAAAGATGTGTCATCGGTGGCCGCTCTCGGTCCATAGTAGATATTGAGGCGCCGGAAAAGTGGGGGATCAATCCGGCGGACTATCTTTAAGACCGCGTCTTCTTGTATGTAACACGTTTAAATATATAGATATTGGCATGACTGGTTCCGTTTCGCATGCCCATCGGTGCAATTGAAGATGACGCGGTGGCGCAACCGGACAATGCTCATATAAAAGTGCCGGCGACTGCACGGGGAGAGTAATATGGGGCAGGACCAGAACGGCGATCAGTCCAAAAGGTATGTGCAAATTCCCCTGGATGGAGGAATAGATTCCATTTTTGCCAAGTCCATGGATCAGATTCCTAGTTTGACGAAGTTGAGTCGGGAAGTCCTTCAAGATTTTGTTGATAAAAAGAAAAAACTTATCTTGTTGGTGGGGCAGCAGCGGTTTCCAGTGGCGCTATCGTCCTTCGGAAAGGATACGGTCGGATTGGAGACCAGTCAGCCCATAAATATTTCCAAGAATGACCGGCTATTGATCATCATTGAACATCCCAAGCTCGTCCGTCTTATCGTTTTACAGGTCTCTTTTGTTCGCAGAGATTTGGTCTGCAGTTGGTTCAAAATCAGAGATCCACGGTTTGATCAGCGGTTTAAACTTACGTCGGAGGTCGGTGTAAAAGCCTTCCCCGTCCCGGCATCAGTGTTTGACGAACTAAAAGTAAAGTCCGCTTCGTTGATTAGGGAGTATTCAAACGCTCATATGGAAGACTCGGCGATAGGCGTATCTTACTGTGATTATCTGACCAGGCATGTGGGATCATTGCCCGATGGAGATCATTCAAATTTTGATATCAGTGAACTGATCCATCCTGCATACGAAGAAATCCTGACCCAGGAGCCGGTAACGGGGCGGCTTGAGGACATCTCCTTGGGGGGGATGAGAATAACTGTTGAGGCCAAGGCCCGGCAGAAGAAAAATGCGCTTCTTTTTGAAACCAAACTACCCGTTGCCCAAGGGCGAGGTTTTTCCAAGATTAAGGTCATGGGTGTGGTCAGAGGCTTTTCTCCGATGGAGGAGGGCACGGTAGGTTTAAATGTCAAGTTTCTTAACCGGATTGAAGATGAGGCTTTGGGCCGGCAATTGTTGATGATGAGCCAGGGCAATGGTAGGTCATAACTTATTTAAAATAACCGTTAAATTGTTTCGGTATGGCTGAGGGGCGTTGTTCCATCGTTCAGTCAAGCGTTCGGTCAAGCCAAGCTGCCGCGAAGATGCTCATTCAGCCACTCGATGGTCTGGTTGAAAACCTGATCCAGGTCCGTCCGCCGGGTGAACCGGTGGTCTCCATGATCAATAATGACCAGCTTTTTTGGCTGCGTAAGGGCTTCAAAAATGTGGCGCGCCTGGTCTACTGGAACCAATTCGTCATCAGATCCGTGGATAACCAGGGCATTGTTGACGCGGGGGAGTAACGAAGTCAAGTCAACCTGATTTAAACTCGAATAGAAGGAGCCGGCCATGCCCGGATGGTCGAGACCAGGAGCGCCTGACCGCAAATTTTTGAAGGTAAAGGGGGTTGCCCAGGTGACTACGGTGCTGATCCCTCCTGCTGTTCCGGAGTAGGCCAACGAAATTGTCCCTCCCATGGAGCTGCCCACCAGGGCCGGCCCGCCGCTAATCCGTCCATCCCCGCCCGTAGAGCCGATTACAGCGCTCAAATCTTCCATTCTACTCTCAAAGGTGGTCTCTCTGAGGTTGCCGGTACTCTCGTTACAACCCATGTGATCATATCGTATGGCGGCCCAACCGGCCAGGGCCGATAACCGGGCCAATTCCGTTAACTTGGGGCTGTCTTTGGAACTGAAAAGTCCGTGCGAGATTACGGCCAGTGACCAGGGCGGCGGCTGAGCCGGCAGGTGGAGGACCGCGGCGATGGTTCGAGCCTTCAGTCTAATCGATATTTTTTCCAGATGTTGATCATCCACTTAGGATTGTCCTGGATAGGCTTGATGATGAACGCAGATGGAAGAGACCCAAAAGCCCTTTGCGATCAATCGTCTTTTTAATCTGCGCAAATCGGCGCAATCTGCGGATAGAATTATGACCCTTGAGGCTAATCGCTTAGCGTACCCATGGAATTCAGGTTAAAGGCGATCTATTTTTTCCGGTCAACCACATACGAGGCCATATCCTTAAAAAGAGTTTTTTCCGGGGAATCGGGAAAAATATCCAGGTCGGATTTGGCTTTTTCGATGTAAGAGCAGGCAATTTGATGAGCTTTGGGCAGTGCGTCGGTTTTGTTGACCAGGTTCCGGATGCGGGTGAACTCGGCTTCAGTCAAATCAGGTTTCTTGATCAGGGAAGCCAACTCTGTCTGATCCTCGGCCGTTCCATCTTTCATGGCAATAATCAGGGGGAGGGTTATTTTCCCTTCTTTTAAGTCATTTCCAACCGGTTTGCCGAATTCTGCCACATTGGACGTATAGTCAAGATTGTCGTCTATGACCTGGAAGGCGATGCCCAGGTTAAGTCCATAACTCTTGAGTGCTTGCTGCCTGGGATTATCCGCCCGACCGAAGATGGCTCCCATGTGACAGGCCGCGGAAAAGAGAATGGCGGTTTTACTGATGATTACCTGAAGGTACTCTTCCTGAGTGATTTCCAGGTTCAGGATGTGAACAAGCTCTAAGACCTCCCCTTCGGCCATCGTTGTGGTGGTGTTGGATAGGACTTCAAGCATCCGAATGTCACCGATTTCCACCGCCTGCGAAAATGACTTGGACAGTAGGAAATCTCCAACGAGCACCGCGGCCTGGTTCCCATATTCGATGTTGGCCGCAGCCTTTCCTCTTCGGAGGTCAGCCCCGTCGACTACGTCGTCGTGCAGGAGGGTGGCGGAATGGAGGTACTCAAAAATTGTAGAATAATAGTGACTCAACTGACCTAAATATCCACAAAGACGGGCGGAGAGGACGAACAAAAGGGAGCGTAATCTTTTTCCTCCAGCCAGGATGATGTAATTACCCACTTCGTTGATTAGGGGCACACGGGAACTCAGGTTGCCTCTGATATGTCGGTCTATTTGTTCAACATCGCCCTTTAAAGAGCGCAACATGGCTTCATATTTCATTTACACTCCGCATCCTTATCGTCAGCAAGCGACAGCCGGTAATGGAAAAGAAAAAATACGAGTAAGCAACTCAGCCTTAGCGCTCAGGTTTCGGTTAAGAGTCATAAGAACGATAGGTCGCTGATACCGGCTTCACAGCCTGTTGCATCAATAGTGTCACAAACTGTTCTTATTGTCTTTGCTGAGCGCTGGAAGTTGATCGTTTACAAGTACGAAGCTCGTGTATAT
>JADFXY010000043.1:0-18094 GCA_015233355.1 Deltaproteobacteria bacterium
CCCTGGATAAGATCCTTTAGGTCTCGGGTAAGATGGGCTAAACTCGACCGGGTCACGACCAATTCACCGACCCTGTCCAGAAGCGTGTCCACTTTGAGGGTGTCCACCCGCAGGGTGGTGGTGGTTTTGGATTCAGCGGCCGCTTCGGTTTGTGGCCAGAGTCCTTCTTCAACCGATTCCGCATAGGTACCGGCCACCGGGGTCGGTTCCTGGCCGGGAGTGGGGACCTTTTCTTCCGGTGTGGTAATGACGGCCTCGGGGGGCGGGGTCTCTTCATAGGCATGAGGAGGCTTATTGGGGCCGGGTGTGATCCCGATGTCGTCCAAGGCATCAAAAACCAGATCCACGTTGGAAACCAGCCGTTCAATTTCGTCTTCCGTGACTTCAGCCAGTTGTCTGGTCGTCATAGTTTGTTCGGCCGGGAGAGGTCCCTTAATGGGCAGGGTATCGGCTAAGGAATCGAATACGCTATCCACGCCTGAAACCAGCCGTTCGATTTCATCCTCCGGCACATTCAAGGCCGCTTCCCCTGAATAGGAGGTCAGAAGATCCGTTTCTACGGCCTCAGGGGCTTCCGGGGCCAGCACTTCATCTATCGAGAAAACAGGCCGCAATTGCGGTAAGGCGCCAAAGAGCCGTCGAAAATAATCAACAAACATACCCGTCGGGTCAAATTTTGAAACGGAGGTTGAGTCGACATAAGGGGCTAGGTCATTCTTCCAGGATTCAAGAATCTCGGCTATCTGATCGTAGCCCATGTAATTGGACGAAGCCAGCATCTTATCCACTGCCCCGGCGCATTCTCCGAGAGCTTCTGCGCCCACTACACCCTGTCTGAATAACAGCAGGTTTTCTTTGACCGATTCTAGTTGGTCCCGGGTGGCATCAAAAAATATACCAAAAAGTTCCGGATCATAGTCCTCTTCAATGTTTTCCTCTGCCGTTTCCGCCTCGTCGGCTCCGGGGAACGTGGCAGCCCCAACCTGGGCATGATGCTCCGGAAAAACGGGGCCGGGTGTGATTTGCTCCGCGGGTAGAGGGGCATAGACTTCTTCAAGGGGAAACTCATCTTTTAATTGGGGCAGAAAGCGGCCCAGGCCATCAAAAAAGCGCCGGAATAGCTCAGCCGAAGCGGAGCCGGGCGCGGCCGAAAAGTGTTGACACGCTTCCAGGTCTGCCGCCCAAGATTCCAGGAAGGATAATAACTGAACATAGCCCATATACTTGGCTGAGGCGGTCAATTTGGCCGCAATAGCTAAACATTCCGACCTGATGGCATCCTCACCCGCGCCTTGCCGCAGGAGTTGGATCTGTTTTTTGATGCCCCTTAAATGGTCTACCGTTGCATTTAGAAATATCCCGAAGAGTTCCGCGTCGTAATCGTCTTCTAAGATGGCTTCGGGTGGTTCAACCCCCGGAGCTGAGGTTTCTTCGGGAAGTTCCGGCTTGGACGGGTCTGAGACCTTCTCCTCGGGGGGACTGGTCAGCTCCTCAAGCGGTTCTCCTTGGTCGAATTCCTTGAGCAGCCTGATGTCTTCCTCATCGATCGGCAAGGCCAAGAACTCGGCGCTCCGGTCTGACCCGGCCGCTGTTTCCTGGGAACCGGGCTCCTCAAGCGGTTCTTCTTGGTCGAATTCCTCGACCAGCCTGATATCTTCCTCATCGATCGACAAGGTCAAGATCCCGGCGTCCCGGTCTGACATGGCCGAGGTTTCTTCCAGATAGAGTGGTTCCTCAATGGAGGCGTCGTCTGCCTCCTGATCCAGGGTGCCGTGGTCGAATACCTCATCTTCGAGGACAAAAGCCACCTGCGGTAACGCACGGACAATCGTGTTGAAATAGCTAGTTAGGAGTTCTTCAAAGACGTCGCTGGATTTGACGCTTAGGGCCAGGAACGAATCAAGATCAGTTTTCCATGAAGTCAGGATGGGTACAAGCTGGACCTGGCCGGAGTCATGGGCCAGAGAGAGCAAGGGGTCAACTGAAGCAAGACATTCAGCCACCATCTCTTCGTCGATCTCGTCCGGACCGGTCCGAATGAGTTTATCCTGGAGCAACTCCAGATGTTCTTTGACGGAGTTAATTACCGTCTCGACCGAGAGCGGGTCGGGCTTGCCGGGGGGCACTTCGTCGAATACTGAGATATCCAGGTCGGGCTTTTCCTCCTCGGCCATTTCTGCCTCGTCCCAATCGGGCCAATCGGTGTCCTCGGCAGCCGGGCCAGGTTCAGTCTCGAAAGATGATTGGTCCGTCAAATCGGGGCCGGTTGGGCCGGGACTCGGACCCATCTGGAAAGAATCGAGGAATTCGTTCAGTTCTTCGGGCAACCTGAGCCTGATATCAATGAAGAGTTGCTCCAAGTCTTCAATTTCAAGCCGGGTCACTTCCCCCATATCTTCGGCCATGAAATTAGCGGATGACGATAACTCATGAAATGATGAGACCAAGTCATATCGACCAGCCTGTTTAGCCAGATCGGTCAACAGGGCGGCGGCCTCGATGATGGTCTGGAAGGACTCCGGTTCGGCTCCTTCCGTTTCGATTTGGCGGAGCATCCTGGAGATAGATTCCAAGGGGCCGGCCGTCTGATGGATAAAGGTCTTTTCGAGTGCCTCTGCCTGAGTCTCAAAGCCTTCTGCGGGATGTTCCGGTTGGGAGGAGCCGGGAAGTGACTGATCTAATTGGCCGGCCGCGGGTTCGGGCAACAGGCTTCGGAGTTCTTCCGGGAGAGCGTCTTTGACCGCGGAGGTCAATCGCCTGATTTCTTCAATCTCTAATTCAGCGACATCATGGAGGTCGGCAGACATAAATTTAATGTATGAAAATAAATCCTTAAGAGCGGAAAGCAGGTCCTCCCGAGATATTTCTTTGGTTAGCTTGATCAGTTCCGATGTAGTATCGAGGAGGTATTTAGCTGATTCTATAGTGATACCATTGAGTTCCATGCCTTGTTGCAGCGTGAAAACAGCGGCCGCCAGGGTGGCTGGGCCAATCCCGGAGCCGGCGGCTTCCGGGTCAGTAATCACCGTTGGGGGACTGGAAGGATGGTCAGCCGAAGCGTCCGCCTTTGGATTGATCACCTCTTTGATCAAGCCGGTTATCTCGGCAGTAGAGGCTCTCTCCTCACGGTAGTCTCGGATTTCACCGATTAGTTTACTTAATCGGTCGGTGGCCTTAAAGAGGAGAGAGATCAGATCGGCAGAAACGGCGATTTTATTTTGACGGACCAGATCCAGCAGGCTTTCGATTTGATGGGAGAGATCCCCCATTCCGGCCAGACCGATATAGTTGGCTAATCCTTTGATGCTGTGGAAACCCCGGAATAATTCGTCAACAATCGCCGTATTGGTGGGTTCGCGCTCCAATCGAATGAGGTTAGGCTCGATTTCGCCCAAGTGCTCTTCAGCTTCAACAACAAAATCGTCTAGATATTCCTGACTGAGCATGGTTCCTCTTTTTTCCCGCCCCAATTGGTGTTTAGGTGGACCGAAATTGAGATGATACTTGAACTGGGTACGATGAGCCTCAAGGTTGCGAATGATTTCTTCAGGTATACTTTGAACGGTGACAAATGATCCCCGGCGTTCATCCCAATGCTATTGAATTAAGGGTGCGACGTTAAGATTTCTCGCTTCGCTCGAAATGACAGGGAAGTGGATCACCTGGAATGACGACGTAAATTTGTCATTCCGAACGAATGTGAGGAATCTTATCACATCCGAAGATGGTTAAGCCGCAGCTTAATTCAACAGCATTGGGCGTGAATCCTTATCGAAGTGCCCAATTTAAATTGAGCTTGGGGAACATCAGCCGGTAATTTCAATTAAAAACGGTCACTATTCCGGGATCATCGCGCTATCGGCTACTTTTTCCCCATCAAATACGACATCGTAGAAATCAAAGCTTTTCACGATACTGACCAGCTCGTTCATATCTGTAACGATCATCTCAAGTTCCGGTATTAATTCCGGACAGATGTCGCAATGCTCAAGGTCGTCCACAATTTTTTCGATGTTAGCCACAGATTTCATATTGCGGCTACTGATTACCCCCACAAGCAGGAGGACTTCTTGGAGGTTGGCGGCCAAATCATTTATGACTTCCCCCAACTGCCCCAGTTCATCGTGGGACCGGACTGGAACGGTGGCTCCCAGATGTCCATTGGCAATCAATTTTCCGGCATTGACCATTCCGTCAAGGGGTTGCACAATATCCCGAATGAAAAAACGACAGGCCACGATAACAGAGACAATAACGATAACGACAACGAGAAGCATCCGGTGCTGTAATCTCTTCAATGGGGCGCATACATAATTTAAGTCAATTCGACCAGAGGCATCCCCGGTCAGGGACAAGCTTTTGACGATATTGGATTTGATGGCTTCCTGGACTCCAGGGCTGCCGACTTGATAAATCAACTCCAGGCTGACACAGAGACACACAAAGACCATCAAAAAAAAATAGATAAATATTTTATGGCGCAACCGAGAAAATCGGAACAAAGTAAAATGCAACCCATTTCGCGGCTGATTCGTGGATTTCTCTTTATAATCGTCCAAACCAGTGTCCTTGTCCCAAATGTCTCAAGCTGTCTTCTTGAATAACCGGGGTAGCCCAGAGGACGGGGCGCTCTGGGCAAAATCCAAGAACCATCAAATCAGCACATGGTTTTGCGTACAACCTCAGCCAGTTGTTTAAGGTCCTTTTTGTTGATAAATCCTTTAGCTCCAATCCGTTTCGCCTCTTCGAGATACCTTTCGTCCTCTAATATGGTCAAAAAGATGACCCGCGCCTCGGGATCGAAACTCAGAATCTCCCTGGTGGCGGTAAGACCATCCTTCTCCCGCATCGTTATATCCATGGTCACCAGATCGGGCCGTAACTGTTTGTATAATTCTATGGCCGCGTTGCCGCTTTTTGCGTCACCCACGACCTGGTAGCCTTCTGCTTCCAGAGACTCAATGATCCGTTTCCGCATAAACTGAGAATCATCTACCACTAGAATACGTTTAATCATGTTGTTCCTTTATTACCGGCAACAATTGCTGGGACAAATACTAAAGTGTTCAAGATTGATTGTCCTAACTGTAAGGTTGAAGTGGGCCCTGGCCTCATGGCGAATCGTCTGGGCGAGGCGTTTACTACCTCGAGATAGGACGAAACGCGAGATGTTCGTTTCTTTGTAAACGACCAGGCATCGGCGTTAATTATACTTGAACCGGCTATAATTGATGCTTCCGAGCGGCCTGGTTGTTCTTTGGCTTCAGCGAGTCTCGGGAATCTTAAATTGCCCGATAATTTCCACCAGACCATTAGTGAAAATGGTCAATTCGTCGGCCATTTTCAAGGAATTATCCGCCCGCTCGGCATTTTTGGCGGCGACTTCGGCCATGGTTTCGATGATTGCTCTTAGATCCGCGGATCTGCCGGTCTGCTTAGTGGTCATTTCAACAATCCCGGCGGCGTGATCACTAACCAGGCCCATTTCATTGAGGATATTCTCGGCATCCGACACCTGGGCCGAAGAGACGGTGTAGATCCCATCTGATAGACCGCGCAGCTTCATCATGGCCGTTTCCGCCAGCTCCCGCCGCTGGACCTGTTCGACCGCTAATCGGGTGATATCAACAGCCAGTGATTTTAATATATCCATAGTCTCCAAAATCTCCTTGACACCCTTGGCCTGATCAATGGAAGCCATGGATATGTCGGAGATAAGAAGGCTGGTTTTATCGATCGTTTCAACAATTCGGGACAAGGCGTGCCGATTTTCCTCGGCCAACAAAGAACCGTCTGCCACCTTCTGGTTGCAGTCTTCGATTAATCCGGCAATCTCCCTGGTGGAGTCGGCGGTCCGCTCTGCCAACCGGCGGACTTTATCGGCCACCACGGCGAACCCACGGCCATACTCTCCGGCCCGGGCGGCTTCGATTGCGGCGTTGAGGGCCAGCAGGTTGGTTTGTTCTGCGATATCGGAAATGACCTCGATGATTTCATTCACCTGGTTCGTGGATTCGGCGACGTTTTTCATTCCGTCGACCACTCGGATGGCGGCCTGGCCGCCATCGTGGGCCAATTGTGAGCCGGTGCGGGCTTGTTGAGCAGAATCAACGACGTTTTTGGACACGTCATTGGTGGACTCAGCCAACTGACTAACCAGTTGGGCCGTGTTGGTGGACGCGGAGGTCTGCTTTTCCGAGTTGGATGAAATGGCTCGGGCCAATTCGCCCATGGCCGCCACCACGGCAAACGCCTCCTGGGCCTGTTCCAATTGGGTCTGCGCTTTTTTAGAGACTTCCTGAATGGATAAAGCCATTTCAGAAATATCTTTTGATGTCCGGTCAGCCAGGCCCAGGTTGATCCGGGCATTGCTTTGCACTTCCTGGGCCGTCGCCCCCATGACCTGGACCCGGTTGAAGACATCCCTGGCCCGTTCTGCCTGATTGGTGGCGTTCCTGACGATATTACTTGATGTTTCAGCAATCTTGCCCACCGAAACAGTGACCAGACCGACGTCGTCCTTGATCCGGCCGAACACTTCCTGAATCCGGCTCAACATACTATTAAAGGCTGTGACCATCTGGCTGGTCTCATCGTGAGTGGTGGATACCGCCCTCCGGCCCAGGTCCAAGTCTTTGACTATGGCGTCCATGACCTGTGAAGTGTTTACGATGGGTTTGGAGATCAGCCTGGAGATGATAACCGACAAAAGGATCACGGCCAAAATCATGCTGAGGTTTATGAGTGTCATCCGAAACAACGCTTCCTGCATCTTCTGCAGTAGCTCGCCCTTGTCGGCGCCGACTCCGACGGTCCACCCCAGGCTGTGAAATTCCTGGTAGCCTTTGGTCCGGGCATAACCAACGATCTTGTCGTCTAAGTGACCGGTCTTAACATTTACGAATTCATACTCAATGGTTCCTTCAGCATTGTCGATGAAGGCCTGGGATAATTTCGGCAGGTTGAGCTTTGGGCCGGCCAGGTTAACCATGTAGTTGGTGGTCGCCGGATGGGCAATCAAGTCTGTTTTTCGGTTAGCCAGATAAGCATAGCCGGTCTGGCCGACCTTCACGGTACTCACCAGGCGTTGCACGGTGCCGGTCCAATCAAGATAACCGACCAGGACCCCGTTGACCTTGTCGTCAACCATTACCGGGGCGGAAAAAGTCATGGTCCAGCCGCCGGACTTGGGGAAAAACTTGGCCAGCAGATCTGATTTGTGAAAATCATCGACATGAAATTTACCAGTTATGGTTTTCTTAAAAGAATCTTTGTCTCCAACGAATTGCCCTAGTACGGCCGGGACGCTGGCGGCGACGCATTTGCCGGTGCGGTCCAGGACCATAATCAAATAATAGTCTCCGGTGGTCTTAACCTGATTACTCAAAAATTCTTCGGTCGCATGGCCGGGTTCAGGGTTTAACCCCGCTTTGATAATGCGGGCATTGGACCAGTTTTTTAAATCTCTGATCCGTTCATTCATCATAATATCCAGGATCCTGGCCACGTCTTTGGCCAGCCGCAGTTCGCTCTGCTGCACGCCTCGAATCAACTCACCTCTGGTGTACCAGTAGGTAATGGCCTGAATTGTGACCAGGGGGAGAAGGGATAGCAACAAAAACACAATAACCATCTTTCCCACAAGTCTCTGCTTGAAGAAGGAAATCGGCGAGAACCTCATTTACTGAGCACTCCTTTCCTGAATGGCACAGCTACGGTTAGTCCGGGTAATCAACGGGAACATCGGTGGGTAATGCGGCCAGCTTCTTTTTTTCGTCTAAGCGCAGTGTTTCCTGGAAATTAATAATAATCAGGGGTTTTTCCTCCCGCTTGATAACCCCGGAGATAAAATCCGTGGCCACTCCGGCCACAATAATTTCCGGGGCGTCCTCAATGGCCTGGAGTGGAGTCTTAAACATGGAGGAGACACCATCGACAATAAATCCGGTTAATCTTCCGTCTAGGTTAATGATCATAATCCGTACGTTCTTCTTGCTGATACTAAGGTCTTGACTAATATTCAAACGCTTCCGCAAGTCGATAACAGGAATGATTTTGTCCCTAAGATTGATCACACCTTCTATGAAAGGGGGAGCATTAGGGGTCACGGCGATGGGTACCATCTTGATGATTTCCTGGATCATGAGGATGTCGGTGGCGAATTCTTCCCGGCCGACGAAAAAACCGACGAGTTGCCTCGTCTTTTCTTCTTTACCTGAAGTTTTTTCAAATACTTTTCTTTTCATAACGGCCGGACCTAAAGGGCGGAACAAGATTGTCATAGTGATTCGAGGTCGAATGTTAACATTTCGGAAAAGCCGAACACCCAGGCACAGGAATTCTATTTTGTATTCAACTATATTCCGCTAAAACCGCCGTATCCTTTCCTGTCGTCTGCGGCTGTACTTTCGGTGTGGCTGGCCAAAGAACGCAAAATCACGCCGACAAAATCATTAGACCTTGAATTGCCTAACCAAATCGACCAACCTGTGGGTGAACAAGTTCAATTCATCGGATAATTTAAAAGCGTCCTTGGCCCCCTGGGCGTTTTTGCCGGCCACCTCGGCCATCGTACTCATGATATTTTTCAAGTCATCGGCCCGTTGCGTTTGTTTGGTAGTCATATCAACGATATTATTAGAATAATTACTAACGTTGACCATTTCCGAGACCACCTTTTGGGCATTGAGCACTTGCTGCTCAGAGGAATCGGTTATGGCCGCCGAAAGTTCCCGCAACTTACTCATGGCCAGTTCGGCTTCTTCCCGGCGGTTTGCCTGCTCCGTAGACAATTTGGTGATGTCTGCGGCCAGCGCATTAAGGGCCTCCATGGCCCGCACCATTTCCATGACCCCCAAGGACTGTTCTTCCGTGGCCGAGGAGATTCCCGAGATGAGGACATTGGTATCTTCGATGGACTCGACAATTTTTTGCAGGGCGGTCCGGCCTTGTTCAGTCAAGTGGACACCTTCATCCACCGTGCGGTTACTATCTTTGATCAAAGAAACAATCTCCTTTGTCGATTCGGCAGTTCTTTCAGCCAATTTCTGGACTTCATCGGCTACCACCGCAAAGCCCCGGCCATGCTCACCGGCCCGGGCCGCTTCGATATCTGCCGTCAAGGCCAGCAGATTGGTTTGTTCGGCCACCTCAGAGATAATTTCTATGATGGAGTTAATTTGTTCTGAGGCGTAGGAGATGCTTTTCATCCCTTCCACAACCCGACCGGCCGCCTGTCCCCCGTCCCGGGCTGATTCGGCGGAGGCCTTGGCCCGGCCGGCTGCGTCACCGGAATTTTGGGCGATTTCATTTATGGCTTTAGCCATTCGGTCAGCCGAAACGACCGTGTTCCCCAGCAGGCCGGACTGTTCCATCGCCTTGGCTGAAGCGAGCTTGGCGTTTTCACCCATCTGGGAAATCATGGACACGGCTTCTTGAACTTGCTGCAATTGGATCTGGGCGTCACGCGAGACACCTTGAATAGATGACGCCATCTCGTTAACATGGGAGGAGGTTTTCGTAGCCGTGTCCAGGGTGGACCGGGCATTTTTTTGGACTTCAGCGGCTGTTTCACCCATGGTTTGGACGCGGGAATAGATGTCTTGGGCCCGGACCGCCTGGGCTCCGGCCGCCTCGGCAATTTCACCGGAAAACCTGCTGATGTTTTCCACCGAAGAAACGAATCGTTGGGTTCGTAAAATGATTTCCTTAAATGAATTCTGCAGTCTGTGGAGTAGATCGTTCAACGATGAGGTCATCGTCCCGATTTCATCCTGGGTGACCACCTTCGCCCTTTTGGTCAGGTCAAGGTTGGTCGAGATGTCATTCATGACGTTAACCGTTTGCAGAATGGGCCTGGTAATATAATTGGCCAACCAAAAGGCGGCGATGACCGCGGCAATAAAGAAAATTGTTAAAATTACAGCAACCAATCTAAATATTTGAGGGAAGCGTCCCAATAACTCACTCTCGTCCGCGCCCACGGCCATCGTCCAGTTCAAGGATTTAAACAGCCCGTGACCTTCCGAACGTTGAAGCCGGACATGCTTATGATCCATCTTACCCTTTTCAACTCTATTTTCAAAGTCGTAGGTAATATATCCAACCGGTTCGCGACGGATCAGATCGGCCAATTGGGGCAGGTTAAGCGGTGGATCTTGCAGCGGGGCCAGATAGTAATCTTCTTTAGGGTGGGCAATCAAGGCCGCCGAGGAGTTGGTTAGGTAGGCATATCCTGTGTTCCCGATGGTCAACTGGCGGATCAAGGCTTGAACTTCCCACCAGTTCACGCGACAAGTAATCACACCGGTTATTCGGCCTTCGTCCCGGACCGGCGCCGCAAACCCGGTCGTCCAGCCGTGGGATTTGGGAAGCACTTTTTTCAGCAGCGGGGAATTAAAGAAATCCAGGGCGACCAGTTCCCCGGCCAGACTCTGTTTGAACCAGATTTCATCACCCTGAGAGGTCCCGACGGCCCCGGGCAGATTCGCCGAAACACACTTGCCTTCCGGATCAAACAGCATAATCAGGTCGTAGGAAGAGTCATTCTTGACCGCCGCGGCAAAGAAGGCGTCGGCCAGGGCGGCCCCGGACTTGTTTCGAAGAGCTTCTTTTACGACATTGCGGTCAGACCAGTTGACCATGTCTGAGGCCCATTCGTGCATCAACATGTCCATCATCTTGATCCCGTATTCAGCCATGCGGGCTTCCTCGTTGATCGCGGAATTCAAGATTTCTTGCCTCACATCCCGAAGCGAGATAAAGGAACTGACGAGGAGAGGTAGGAGGGTAACGAGGATCAGGAAAAATAGAATTTTTCCTTTGAGATTCCTGGTGATTAGTCTCCATGGGGCGAAAACCATATCCACTTGTCTCCTATAGTCGCCGATATTGGACCAAGACGGCGAGGCGCGTTGGAAAAAGATGCTAGTTCGACTGTCGGGCCAATTCAATTTTGTGGGCTGTTTGCAACACCGCATTAAAATTTAAGATGGAGATGAATCTGCCTCCATGTTCGCTTACTCCTTCTACATATTCGGAACCCAACCGGGCCACAACAATCTCCGGTGGCGGTTCCACGCTGTCGGCCGGAATCTTCAACACGGCCGTAACGCTATCTACGATAAAGCCGCTAATCCGATTGTCTATTTCAATAATTAGAATCTTGGATTTCTTGGAATCAACCGGAGCCGTGACCGGCATGTTGAGCTGGGTGATCAGATCCACGACCGGAATGATTTTTCCCCTCAAGTTAATGATTCCTTTAAAGAAATCCGGGGAATTAGGCACCAGGGTAATTTGGGGCAGGCGGATGATTTCCCGGACTTTAAGAATGTCGACCCCGAATTCCTCTTGGGCGATCTTAAAAGTAACCAACTGGCGAACGGAATCCGGTTCATTCTTCCTTCCCTCCTCTGGCCCCCTGTTTGTCATAATGATTGTCCCTATCCCGACTGGTTGCAATGGTCATCCGAAATTGAGATTATCCGTTCTTCGGTCTGACGTTATCAAAATATAGCCCTAACCACAAAGGACACCGTGAAGAAGAGAAAAGAGCCAGGTTTGGTCGTGATGAGCAAAAGCGATTGCTGCGTTCATTTGTTTTGCCCGGCGCTAAGCTCTTAATCTTAACCGGTTCCCTTGGTGGTTATTTTAAGTAACATCCCCGGTATCTTAGCATCTGGAACGATATAGTCCACCGCGGCCTCTTCGATGGCTTGGGCGGGCAGAGAAGGATCTAAGCAGGATTCTTCTTTTTGGATAACCACCATCCCGGAAGACGCCTTAATCTGTTTAATGCCGGCTATTCCATCTTGCCCGGAGCCGGACAGAATTACGCCGATGGCCCGATCCCCTCCGGTTTGAGCGATCGAACTGAAAAGGCCGTCAATACTTTTTCCCGCCTTCTCACCCGTAGCCGGAGGTGAGACGTTGATTTGAATATTGTTGCCTGAGGCCGATAAGGTAACCGGTCTGTAAATGGATGTCACGTAACAGAAGCCGTCTTGGGGGATATCCCCTTCCTCGGCTTTTTTTACTTCGAGAGGACTGACTTCGTTGAGGTAGGCGATAAAGGCGTCGAGGAAAACTTCTTTGATGTTCAGCATGATGAAAACTGCGCCCGGGAGCCCCCCGGACAAATGCGGGACGATTTTCAGCAGGGCGCTGTACCCGCCGGTGTCCGCGCCCAGGCCGATCAGATACTGGGCGGGAGTGAACTCCGTGGAGTCGGATCGGCGCGCTCGATTGGGAGACAGCCGGATGAATCTGGCTGCTTCCACTTTGGTATTCGCGGCCATTCTCACCTTTTTAATGATATCTTGGCGTTGAGCCACGACTCCCGCCGGGTCTTGTTGACTCGGTTTACTAATGAAATCCACGGCCCCATAACGGAGACATTCAAACGTCGTCCGTGAGCCCTCCTGGGTTAGGGAGCTGAGCATAACCACCGGGCGAGGTGTTTCGACCATGATGTGCTTTAAGGTAGTTAACCCGTCCATTACCGGCATGTTCACATCAAGCGTGATGACATCCGGGTTGTGAAGGGCAATTTTTTCCAGCGCGTCTTTGCCGTCGTGGGCTACCGCGATGATCTCGATTTCCGTGTCGTCTTTAAAGATATCTACAATGGCCTGGCACATCAGTTTGGAATCGTCTACGATCAGGAGGTGGGTCTTGGGTTTCTTGACCAGGGACAGACCCTTGATAACCACGTCGCCTAAGGACATCCATTCCGCCAAGAGGGCCATGGTGCGAGGCAGGCTTAGTCGGCTTCGGCTCAGAATGTGAACAACGGAGTTTTGTCCGTCTATAAGTTGATACAGCTCTTGGACTTCTTGAAAACCATCGACCACGTCATGGAGGGCCGACTGGGATCCGGTCACCTCCAGGACTACGTCTAATTTAGGCAGCATTTTTAAGAGGATGTTGCCACGTTCCAGATACCAGGCCCCTTCCTGGATAAGATCGGCGTGAGACATGTTGATGTTGCGCCGGCAGTCGATCTCCAGGGGTCTAAAGTCAAAATCTCCTTTAGCCCAGGCCAGAACGGCGTAAAAGGCTTCATTTCCGGATAGGTGTTTATAGGAGACGTCAATCAAGTGGCCCTTGGCGAAAAAAAGGTCCGCAGTATGGGCGCCACCCTCTTTCCGAATCTCCAACGCCCCTTCCCCTTTGCCTTTTTCAAGGATATAGATTAGTTCCAAGAGGCTGATCTGCTGCAACCGGCCTCTTAGTTCTCCCAGGCGGAGGGCTAATTGCGAGAGAAGTTGCCGGCGGAGCGTGATATGTTGGATTCGAGTGAGGAGGGATTTCGAATCCACCGGTTTCGACAAGAAGGTGTCCAGGCTGAGCCGGAGACGCATCAATTTCTCTGAAGGCGGTGGACCTTCTGCGACAAAGATAAACGGAGCCAGAAGACATCTGCCGGAGGCCCGGACCTGCATGCACAGTTCATACCCGTCCATATCATCCATATCAACGGCAGTGATGACCAGGCCGACATCGTTTTGAGAAATCTTGCTTAACGCGTCATAGCCACTGGACGAGGCGATGGTGGAATAACCTTCCCTCTCCATGATGGTTCTAATTTTAATGAGCGATTTTAACTCATTATCGACGATTAAGATGAGTTGTTGGGATACCGCCAGGTCTAGTGGATGGATGGGGGCGGCCAGCGTCAGATGGGAAGGGCGTGGTATTTTGTTTGGCTCCATCTTTAGGTCCAGTATCCAGTGGAAGAATCGTGAAATAAAGCTGATTATCTTGTTATGGCTAATCTACCTGGGACGTTCAAGTATAAGAATCCAAGTTGAGCGCATTCTACAGTATTTTTCTAATTTTTAAAAGAAAAAAAAAGATCGCTTGTGATAAAGCTGAAACGTCGATTATCACCGCGGCTGAAAAAAAGAATAGATCCAGCTTGACCTTGAAAATTCAGTGTGATAAAATTTTGCAAACTAGATTGAAACAGCCCCATATCGCGATCTATCTTGCTTATATGATTATATTAAACGAGACTACCAGCTATCCGCGGCCGAAGAAGATGAAGACCTATCCGCCAATTCGGCCACCCGAAGGATATCCGGTTCCGCCTTATCCCTAAGATTAGCTTTGAGGTGATGGCGGGACGAATTGAGCAGGACAAAGTATGGAATACGGTCTCCCGCTGGAATTGTTCGACAACAGGGAAAAGCTTTTTCCTATGTTGATAAAGGGTGTTATTTATCGGCTTGATGTGATTGCTGGTAAATTTGAGTTTGTTAGCTATTATTGTGAAGAACTCCTGGGGTATTCCAGCGAAGAGCTGCTGACCGCGGATTTCGGGAGCGCCTACACCATGATTCATCCCGATGATCTCCCAGTGTTTCTAAATAAACTTGATTACGTGAAATCCCGGGGGCCGGATGCCCAACTCGAAGTTCAGGAGGTCAGTTACCGGACCTCCCGCAAGGACCGAGAATATATATATGTCACGGACAGATACTTTCCAGTTTTTGGCCCGGATGGAATCCTCCGGGCGATTATCGGCATTTTTCAAGAAACCGTGGACCAGGGCCAGGTCGAAGAGGAGCTTTTCATCCGGCTTCAATATGAAGAGGCCCTGGCCAATTGTTCACGGCTTCTGCTGACCTCATATAATCTGGACGCGGCCATTTCCCACGCCCTGTCCGAACTGCTGAATGCCTCGGGGACAGACCGGGTATATTTATGTGAAAATGTCGAGGACGCGGACGGGCACCTGGCCATGAAGCGAATCCATGAGGTCTTTTCCGGACGGATTGATATCAGGAGAATGTCTTTGCAGCCGGATATCCTCTCCTATGAGGCCGGCTTTGACCGATGGCGGCAAATCTTGTGCCGTGGAGATATCATTGCCGGTCCGGTGGACCAGATGCCCGAGGTCGAGCGGAGGCAACTGTCCATGCTCGATATTATTTCCCTGCTGGTTATCCCCATTTTTGTCGATAATAAGTTTTATGGGTTTATTGCCTTTAACGAATGCACGAGGCTTAGAGAATGGCGGGAGGAGGATACCAGATTACTTAGATCCGGGGCTGATATGATCGGATCGGCTATTTCCCGGAAGAGAACCGAAGATCGCTTGCGGCATTCCGAAAGGAGATACCGCATCTTAATTGAAGAGAACATCAACCCTATCGCCATTTTCCGGCAGGACCGGCTGCTGTTGAGTAATCGGGCCCTGGCCCTGTTGTTTCAGTATGACAGCCCGGCCGCCATGAAAGGTCTGTCTTTGAGTGAATTCATCGTCCCCGATGATTACTCCAAGGTCAAAAGCTCGATGGGTGTTGTTGAGGTCGGAAGCCCGGCGGTGGTGATCAAAACGACCGGTCTCAAGAGTGGTGGGCAAAAATTTCCCATGGAGATATCGCTGGCCGACATTGTCTTTGATCTCGGGTCAGTGCTGCAAGTCATATTTAATGATATCACGGAACGGCACCGGGTAGAAGAAATACTCCGATATACGGCCACCCATGATCCGCTGACCGGGTTATTGAATCGAGGCGCGATATTGGAGAGATTGACGGCAGAACTCTCCAGGGCCAAACGTGTTCGCGATCCTTTGGCCATTGCTTTGCTGGATATTGATTTTTTCAAGAAAGTCAACGACACTTATGGCCATATCGTGGGTGACGGTGTCCTGCGAGAGGTAAGCCGTAGGATTCAAACCGGTATAAGAAAATATGACACTGTCGGGCGGTATGGAGGGGAGGAGTTTTTAATTGTTGTCCCGGCTTATAAAGATATCTCAAATAAACTGATATTTGAGCGGATCAGACTGTCTATTTGTCAACAAGAAGCTAATGTATCAGGCATGTTGGTCCCAATTTCCGCCAGCCTTGGCGTAGCCGTTTATGATGGCCGGATGTCCTTAACCGCCTTCATTAACACGGCCGACGAAGCGTTGTACCGGGCCAAGAGAAAAGGTCGAAATCTAGTGGAATATGCCATATAATTTGGTTACGGGTTGCAAAGCAATCATTCTGAAATGGTGATTCGCCCTGATGATGAAACAGTAATCTTAAGATGTTACGACCTGCAGTTTTTCTGTCTTCAGCCCTGCGCTTTTTTTTCGAGCTGAATTTACCGTCGCGACATAGACTCGTAACCCATAACCCGTAATTGGATGGTCAGATTGGAATCACAGGCGAATAACCCCCTCCCTAGTACTGCCCAGGCCGCTAAGCCGAAGCAATCTATTAAGTTCATCGCCACGGTTGATTTTAGAGATGGTGAGGTCATCCTTGCCCCAGGGGATGCTCAAGAAAAACTGTTTGTCGTAATGTCCGGAGAGGTCAAAGTGGCCACATCCGGCCGCGGCGCGGAAGCTGTCTTGTTTACCGCCAAGCCCGGTGATGTTATCGGTGAATTACCAGGGCTGTCCCTGCCGGCCAGTTTTCTTTCCTTCACCGCCGTGGGACAGGTCAAGCTGGGCGTAATCAATCCCGCCGTGCTGACCGGCGAAGCCGTTCAACTGCCTTTGACGACCAAGTATGCGCTGAAAAAACTGTTCATCCGACAACAGCAAATTGTTGAATCATTATTTCAAGAATGTAACAGGTTGCAGACCGAGCTGGCTAAGAAAGGGGGGCCGGCCCAAGAAGATAAGGACGATGGAAGGGAGAATAGGATATTCGTCCGCCGCAAGGTTGGCCGGACGCTGGTTCAATTTCGGACCTTTAAGGGAGAATTTCACGGCTATATTCTTGACCTGAGTGGTGGCGGTATGGGAATTCTGACCCGCGCCGACCACCCCGCTGATTGCAACATTGAGGTCTCGTTTGCCTTGCCCCAGAATGAGAAAGAAATCTCAGCCAAGGGAAAAGTCATGTCGTCCATCAGAGTGAAAAATGGTTTCCGTCTCGGAGTGAAGTTCACAGAGTTTGGCTATGGCGCTGAAAAAGCGCTCAAATGGTTTACCTTCAACTTCCCCCCCGATGAAAAAGCCTGACGGACCCGGCCCATGGATTGCCTTTATGATTGCTTGTCGGCGGTTACTCCCCTATATTAATGAAAAGGTACTCCATGTCTGAGATTTTCATGCGTTTGCCCTTCGAAAAATAAGACTTGCCATATCATAAAGGATCAATTACATTAAACGAGATCAGCGTGCTCGAAGAGCGGAACGACGTCGAGTCGAGCCCATCTCGGAGTGGGTGAATCCCAATAGCTCTCCCCCAGGCCCTCATCACGTCCCCGAACACATCGAGCGAAAGCCGTTCCCGCCATAACTTCATTACACAAATCCCCATGTCATTGCGCCAGGAAGGAAGATGGACTTAAAAAAAATACTTCATTCCGGCTGGTTCCGCCATATCGTCGTTATCGCCTTGATCGCCGCCGCGGCGGCCTTGCGGGTCTGGCCGTTGCAGGCTCTGGCCTTGCGGGCCCCTTACCTGACGTTCTATCCGGCGGTTATGGTCGCGGCGCTTTACGGAGGCCTTTCTTCCGGGGTGCTGGCGGTTTGTCTCTCCACGCTGATTATATTGGTTTTATGGCCGGCGTTAGTGGGCCATCCCTTAATCCATGATTTCGGTGATTGGCTGAGCATGGCTGTCTTCCTGATTAATTGCACGGTCATCGTGACCGTCTGCGAGGCTATGCGCCGGGCCAATACCAGAGCCAGACTGGCCCAGGAACAAGCCGAAACATCCAACCGGGCCAAGTCCATCT
Organism: Deltaproteobacteria bacterium; assembly: GCA_015233355.1. Lineage (GTDB taxonomy): Bacteria > Desulfobacterota > JADFXK01 > JADFXK01 > JADFXK01 > JADFXK01. The sequence continues at coordinate 17,695 of JADFXY010000043.1, forward strand.
TTTTGGCCAACATGAGCCATGAGTTGCGCACGCCCCTGAATGCGGTGCTCGGATTTTCGCGGCTGCTGAGATACGCTCCGGACGTCACGGAAGAACAAGTGACGAGTCTGGACATCATCACCCACAGCGGCGAGCACTTGTTAAATTTGATTAACAATATTCTGGATATCTCCAAGATCGAGTCCGGGCGGGTGGTCCTGGAAGAAGCGAATACCGATCTGTATCAGTTGCTCCACGAAATGCAGTCACTAAATTATATCAAAGCGATGGAAAAAGACCTGGACTTCAATATTGAACTGACCCCGGATCTCCCCCGTTATGTTGTTATTGATTCCGGCAAATTGAAGCAGGTGCTGATCAATCTGATCGGAAACGCCGTTAAGTACACCAACCGCGGTCG
>JADFXY010000440.1:0-3499 GCA_015233355.1 Deltaproteobacteria bacterium
TTACGTATCTAGACTCTGAGTATGAGCAAGCTAAAGCTCAACTAAATCTTCTCAACTATCTATCCTACACTAACCTTGCTTCTCAGATAGAGATTCCCAACAAACCTTGGGACCCTGAGTTGTCTAATTCTTTACGGGAGCATTATGCTTCTAAGGCTTCCGTGTCTCTTCCTCAATTCACAGAAGCTGTAAAGATATATATGGGAGCTAAATATTCCATTAGGGCCTTTGACTTTGCTGATATGAAAACATTCCCAATCTGGTATTTATCTCAGTATCAGGAAACACTTCAAATCATACATATGCGCTATAGACAATTCTTATTGGATGAAAGTCAGGACAGTTCCTGCAATGAGATTTCATTGATAATGCTTTCAGATAAAGATGCTTGCGAACAACTCCTTTCTAAAGTTAAGGGTTGGGTTTAAACATGTCTATTATGATGGTGGGCGATGTTCGTCAAACGTTGTATGGCTGGAGGAATGCTCGCTGGGATTTGGTTGCTAATTTTGATAAAATCCTGGATAAAGTTAAATATGGTTCAATTCTAAAGAACTATCGATCTCCTAAACAGTTGGTAACTCTATCCAATTTGTTTGGGGAGGGATTTAAAGAGTTTATTAATGAGGTGGAATCTTCTGACCCTCACCACCCTAAAGGGGATAATGTTCTTGCTATCAATGGTTTTGAAGATTCTTATGGGGAGATTAGTTGGGTTACTAAACGTGTCAAGGAGTTAAGGAATAATGGGATTTCTCTTTCTGAGATTGCTATTCTTTCTCGTAGCAATGACTTTCTTCTTAATATAGAAGGTTCCTTCATAGCAGAGAAGATTCCATATGTGGTAAAGTTTGATTCACGCTCAGTTCTTAATCAATCTCCATTTAGATGGGTTTATGCAATGCTGTCCATTTTAGTTAATCCTTTTGATGCTATGGCCTTTGCAGATACATTTAAACCCATCAAAGGTTTCGGCCCTAAATACATTGATGGTATTAAGAAAGCATATCTGGACCAACAACGAACCAACACTAAGAAGGCAGAGGTTTTTGATTTCTTCATTTCTTATATAGGGAATGCTAGAGGTAACAAGCAAGCACAAATGGCAAAGCTTTTCTTTGATTCTATTCTTCTTCCAGTTAGAGATTTCCATAGGTCTAATTATTCTTTCAACCCTTTAATTAAATATATAGCTGCTCTCCAGGAAAAGCTTGTAGCATTTGAGGATGACCGAGATCCTAAACCTATTATGGTTAAGATCAAACGGGAACAGATGTATAAAGTTTTCCGTACCATGTTCTCAATTTACGGGGTCTCACTTGAGGATTATGAATTTTCTTCAATGTCTGAAACAGAAAGATTCTTATATATCTATCAAGCATTACAATTAAGTCAGGGAAGCTATGATCGTGATCGAGACAAAAAGAAAGCTGGGGAAGATATTGATTCTGTAATGTTATCCACAATCCATTCTTTCAAGGGGCTTCAGAAAGATTTCATATTTTACGTGAATGCTCAACCCCTTATGCCTATGTCTCCTAACTCTTTTGAGGACCGTTGTGTTTTCTATGTAGCAGTCACACGTTCAAAAAAGCACCTTTGTGTAACATATTCAAATCTAACACTTGGCTATGACAACCGTCTTCGCCCTTCAGGTAAAAATCCTTATATGGATGAATACATATCTTTCGTAAAGCAACTCACAGGGAGATCCTAGATGTATAGATCGTGCTCCACCTGCTCTCAATTATTCCCCCAGATTTACAGAGGAAAAGCTCTTGCTTACTATAGGTGTGCCCACTTGGTATTTGTGAAAGCAGGGTTCTGTAAAGTTCATGAGGACGGTTCTATTGAAAGGAAATATCTTGATTCTAAAGATAGGTTTCCTAGATCTTTCATTGAGGACATGCGCTCTCAGGAATTTTATTTGTATGATTTGATTAACCAACGTAATGGGGATAGATGTTGTTCCCATTGGTATCCTCATCTTGCTTGTTCGGGTGAAGTAGAGAAAGGTCTTTCCGTTCAAATTCAAGAACCAATTCATGGTTACCCACTCTCTTTAAAGAAATTCTTTGACTCTCCTTTACAGGATAGGTTTGATAATATCACCCTATCTAAGTTTAAAGATTTTCATAGTGATATTGAAGTAATCATGCCTAAAGATGAATTCATGGATCACAACCCTTGTGTAGTCTGCCAACACTGGAAATATAAGGTTGAACAACATCCTTTTCCTTTCCAGGGTTACTGTCACATTGATAATGTAGTGGGAGGGGTCTTCTCTCTTTCTGAACAAAACATAGCTCCTGTATTTTCATTTCAATCTTGCACAAGGTTTCAGATCAATGAGAGGTATGTTACCTATCCTAGTCAACCTCTCCCTGAAAAGATTTGGTTCTTTGTGGAACATCAGGGTCCTAATTTTTCTTACAAGGATTTCTATAATATCAGTAGACTCCCTAATATCTGGCGTAGACCTATCTTAGATGATGCTAACTATGAAAAGCTCAAGGCATTAGATCTTGTTAAAAATCTTCAAGATACTTTCAATTCTTTTGATCGGAAAAGGTTTGAGAAAGATATGGGTCTTTCCTCAACTCCTCTTTTCTTTCATAAGAATTTGAAAAGGTCTACGGAATATGAACGTGCTTATTGGGAGCGCTTTAACTTCTATTCAGAAAAGAGCATATATTCTAAAGACAACAAAGAGGAGTAATAAAATGCTTAACCCTAATTTTGAACTTCCTGGTATTCTTGACCTCTCTCCTGAATTGCAAGGATTATATTTAGCCTTTGTAGAGGATTGCCCCTATAAAATAACTAAATCTGCTATTGGCCTTAAAGGGTCTGGTACAGATTATGCTTCTCCTTTTCAGTCTATCACTCTTGAGCCGATTGATGTTACTGACACTAAGAATGCCTCTTCTGCTTATATTAGTTCTACTCTCGCCTTGTTTAAAACTGGTAAGCCTTTCATTATTGATTCCAGCACAAATGTCTCGGAAGTAATGATGCTTTTGATGAATTCTTGGCTTCGCTTTGGCCCAATGGTTCAAGGTCTTCTTCAGATTTCTGGGGACTCCACATCTCCTTTGAATGAGGGGGATCAACTTGTTCAGATTCAGGGTCGTGTTCTTCGGGCTTCTAGTCCTCAAGTCAAAATCAAGAAGGCTTCTAAAGAACTCTTCATTCCCGATCATCTTAGATATGCATATTTGAACTTGATGACTGCTTCAATTCACCGTCATCTTGTTTTGACTTCTTCTTCTTTTGGGATTCCTCCTCAGGGAGTGGTTTCTGACGAAACTCTTAGAGCTCACTTTACCATCTTGGCTATGGGTCTTCTTAACTCCAGTTGTGAGATTGAGGTTGTGAATGGCTGAGTCTAGGCTCTACATTACAGTAGAGGATTTGAGGCAAGAATATGCCTCTTTCTCAACTAACCCTAAAGAGATGCACAATAAGGCAGATGCATATCTATTCATCTTTGATACCA
>JADFXY010000441.1:0-3572 GCA_015233355.1 Deltaproteobacteria bacterium
GCAGCTAACAGCGCCAGAAGAACCGATAGTCAATTTAAAGGGTTCTATCAAGGGCTTGTGGTTAGACGGGGCCACAAGCGGGCTATCATAGCTGTCGGCCACAAGATTCTTGAGGTCGTATATATCGTCCTCAAAAAAAAGGAGCCATATAAAGACCCCAATGTAAATTATGAGGAACTTATTGTTCGCCGCAACGCCCCAAGATGGGTCAGATCGTTGCAGAAATATGGTTATTGGCCGGTAAGTTGCTCATCGTCTCAATAGCAGGAAATCAGGCCGGAAATCGCCTATAGCCGGCATCTGAGACCCTTCTGGGAAGGGGTGGGATACCTATACCCAACGTCCGGCCTAACCCCAGGAATATTTTCATGGTAATGACATTGGGTTACGGGTTACCGGCCGTTTCTAACAAAGAACAAACAAACGGAGACTCCGGTCGGCTATTGGCTATGTCGATATACCTCTTAGTTTAACATTGCTATTATCTATTTGTCAAATAGAAATTATCTATTTATAGTTGCCGGAATTATCGACATTCAAACCACGGGGCGGTCTGCCTCAAAGCCATTATATATTAAAAAGCCTTTCGGAGGTCACCATTATGGCAACACCTTATGACGCGATGTGGGAGCAATTGAATCTGGACCTGGATGCCCATGCCGGTTTGCTTCAGGTTTTGGGCAAGTTCTATGGGGATATTTATCTCAGCCAGTCCGGCCGGTTGAAGGGGATGGAATATGTCGATTTCGTCATTTCTGAAATCCACGGGCTCCGGATTAAGGAATTGCAAGAAGCTAAGGCCCAGGGGAAAAAGGTAATCGGAACCTTCTGCATCTTTGTGCCCGAGGAAATCGTGCTGGCGGCCGATGCTATTCAAGTCGGGCTGTGCGCCGGGGCCGAGGCCGGCACCGATGCCGCGGAAAAAGTACTTCCCCGGAACACTTGCGCCCTGATCAAATCTTTTGTCGGTTTCAAGCTCTCCAAGCTCTGCCCTTTCATCGAATCCTGCGATCTGGTGGTGGGAGAGACAACTTGCGACGGCAAAAAGAAGGCCTACGAAATCTTTGCTGATTACGCCCCGGTCTATGTCATGGAAATTCCGCAAATGAAGAATGCCTGTGACCGTCAACTTTGGCGGACTGAAGTGCTCCGCTTTAAAGACCAGATCGAAAAAGTAACCGGAAACGAAATTACCGCGGCCAAACTTCGCCAGGCTATCCATCTGGTTAATGACCGGCGGCGGGTGCTTCAACGGCTGGGTCAGTTGCGGGCATCCGACCCGGCGCCCATTTCCGGCCGGGATGCGTTGCTGATCAACCAGATCGGTTTTTATGATGATCCGGCCAGGTTTACCCAGAACATCGGGAAGCTCTGCGACGAACTCGACGAGCGGGTCAAAACCAAGTCTGGAATCGCGCCTGAGAAAACTCCCCGCCTGATGCTTTCAGGTTGCCCGATGGCCATCCCTAACTGGAAACTGCCCTACGTCGTGGAGTCCTCCGGCGCCGTGATCGTGGGTGAAGAGTCGTGCGTAGGGGCGCGCAATAATCGCGACCTGGTCGACGAAACCGGCGCCAGCCTGGACGAATTGATCGACGCCCTGATTGACCGCTATATGCGGATCGATTGCGCCTGCTTTACCCCCAACCAGGAACGCCTGGACAACGTCGTGACCATGGCCAAAGACCTTAAAGCCGACGGCGTGATCCACTACGGGCTGTCCTTTTGCCAACCCTACGCCATTGAGGCTTTTAAAGTGGAAGGAGCCTTGAAAAAAGCTGAAATTCCCATGCTGTCGATCGAGACGGACTACGGAATGGAGGACGTGGAACAGTTGAAGACCCGGGTGGAAGCGTTTGTCGAAATGGTCCGATAACCAGACCGGCAAAACACTGATGAAATGATCGGCCGGGTCGGAGTCAGTCAGGCCCGGTTGCTCATTTACTGCTCCAAAAAATCTTTGAGACCAGGTGACCGGATATGGAATATGCGCAATCCGTGGCCGGGATCGACATTGGCTCCCGATCCATAGAACTCGTGGTCCTGAACGGCCGCGGTCCGACCCATCAGGCTAAACTGGCCACCACATACGATCCATTGGGGCAATGCCGAAAACTTATCGAAAACGTCAAAGTGGACCGGGTCGTGGCCACCGGATATGGACGGAAGTTGTTCGCCGATTATTTCAGTGAATTCAATGTGACCACCATCACCGAAATCCAGGCCTATGCCCTGGGGGCCAGTTTTTTGTTTCCGGAGGCCCGGACCGTCCTGGACATCGGGGGACAAGATACAAAGGTCATTGCCCTTACCGACCAGGGCAAGGTCGGCAAATTCGAGATGAACGACCGGTGCGCCGCCGGAACCGGGAAGTTTCTGGAATTCATGTCCACCTCTCTCCAGGTCCCGTTGGAGTCATTTGGGGAATACGCCCTGCGGTCAGACCGGCGCATCCAGATCAACAGCATGTGTACCGTGTTTGCCGAAAGTGAGGCCACGTCCCTGATGGCCCGGGGCGAGCGTCCCGAAAACATTGCCATGGGTCTGCATCTGGCCATTGTCCAACGGACTTTAGCCATGCTGAGACGCGTCGGGATGCAACCGCCCTTTGTTTTTGCCGGCGGCGTGGCCCACAACTTGTGCGTCCGACGGATATTGGAGGAGCAGTTGGACCGGCCGCTCTTGATCCCGGAAAACCCGGATACGGTCGGAGCACTCGGGGCGGCACTATATGGAACTAATCTCAACCGAAAGTAATTATATATCTTTATTGCCTTACGGAATAAGACCGGCAAGCAAAAATGGGCCGGAAGGTCTATCTCATTAAACGAAAGGAGCTAATCCAATGTTTGACGCCAAAGCCCGGCTCGAGCGCTTTCAAAAGGGTGTCGGAACACTTAAAGCCGAACTACCGGACACCATGAACAAACTCTTCGAATTCATCGGCGCAGTCCAAAAAGAGGGCGCCCTGACCAGCCGAGAAAAAGAATTGATTGCCATCGCCATCGGCATCTACACCCGGTGCGAAGATTGTATCGCCGTACATACCTATCAAGCCCTGCAGGCGGGATGCACCAGGGCCGAAATCCTGGAAGCCGCGGCCATGGCCATGGGTTTTGGGGGCGGACCATCAGTGGGCGCGACAGCCTCCCTCTTGCTGGACGCCCTGGATCAGTTTGAAGCCAAGAGCTGAAATATTCTAACCTGAGTTGGATGAGTAGGCTAACCCATTAGTGTTAAAGACCATTATCTATCCGCAGATTGAACCGATTTGCGCAGATGAAAAGAAGACAAATGACCGCCTGCGCCTATGGGTCTCTTTAATCTGCGTCCATCTGCGAAATCTGCGGATATCTTTTTGTCTCCCAAAGAATAACACACATCGCCATCAGCCTAGAACTACTTCCGTTTGCTCCGAAAGTACATGACCAGGCCCATCAGCCCGAAGATGTACCCGATGCCGCCGATGATGTCCGAGAGGCGCGGTCCCTGTTCCTTGTTCATCTGAGCCAACGTGCGGATAATGGGGTGCAACCGGGTGTCCAGGGATTTTTCCACGATAGTCCGGACCT
>JADFXY010000442.1:0-3026 GCA_015233355.1 Deltaproteobacteria bacterium
CAAAAAGGAAGTCAAAAAAGATCGAGAGGCAGGAAGAAAAAAGGCAAGGTGGGGTACTTTTGACCGGCCGGGGTGGTGTATTTTTTCACCGGCCAAAATGGCTTACTTTTTCACCGGCGATAATACAGATCAACTTATTGGCCATATTTCTCGGGATTCAACTGAAATAGAGGCACGGGAGAAGCCACAAAAGAAGTCTCAGGTTGATGTCACCGAGGCAAAACCAAAAAGGAAACCGGGACGCCCCAAGAAAGGAGAAGAAGTAATCAAGGAAAATAGCCGGTTAAAACGTCAACAGGATATGACGTTGGAACAAATGCTTGATGACCTGCCCAAAGTTTGTGATGTCGGTTCCAAGCGAAACAGCAAGGGGTACAAAGAAACGTGGACTGGATACAAACTCCACATTGATGCCGCAGATGGGCAGATCCCTGTAAGCTGCGTACTGTCTTCCGCTTCCGTCCATGACAGTCAAGTGGCCCTGCCTTTGAAGGTCATGACACACCTCATGTTGGGGATATTGGCGTTAGCTGCTGATCAGCTCATTCGTTTAGTAATTTAGCAGAGATCAACGCCCATTAATGAAACGTCAGAGTGAATCAAAGTTGATGTTATGGGTTAACTATGTCAAAAAACCGCGATATAAGCCAATATTATTGGGTAAGACAAAACTGTTAAAATAGAGGCAAATTTGTTGTAATTGTGAAGTTAATATAATAGGATTTGGGACTACTATGCCTATTTTGTATAACGCAAATTAGTTTTGCAAGAGGCTCCATCGTAAAGAATTCGTTCAAGACCATCTTGCCCTACCTGTAGAGGAGCCGAAAATGTTCGCTACTTTCAGTCCCGAAAACGGCCAAAGCCTAGTACATGAGCATCGTTTCAAATTCTCATTAACCCCGGACTAAAGCCGACCTAACCTCTGCTTACCGGAAAAGAAGCCTCCCGCTCAACCAATCCTCCACTAGCTTCCAGTATAAAGGCTGGATCCAAAAAGTCAAGCACAAGGTATCAATTTCAGCAATCGTAATTTTGATTTGGATGTGTTATGTGCATGGTGCCCAACATGTATCATGATGTATTTTAATGATTTTTTATTAAATACAAGACGGCCCGATTTTTCTTTGAAAAATAGAGTGATGTAATGTCGTTAATTTGTTTCCGAGGAAAAAAAGATGGACGAACTTAGAATAGACTCAAAGATGTCCTGAGATGTGTTGGTCAACCTTTCCTTGATGTCTAGTTCGACGGCGTGGGGGTAGCTGTGGCGCCTGGTTCGGCGCACCTCCGGCCCATTCTTCCGTCTTTCCACTCTATCAAGACCAGGGCCGAGAAGGGCAGGCCGACCATGAGGGATTTCAGCAGCCACACGGGGGGCGTCATGTGAAATATCTCGGTCAGGGCGATGAGGGCCGCGAAATGGGTGAAAATGAGAATCATTCCAATCAGGCTGCCCCATATTTTACCCGTTAAGGAGAACCGGGGTGAGGACCACCACAGAGTCAGCCAAAAGAAGGTGTGAAATTCGACCATCCGGGAGACGCAGGAATAGGGGTCATAGGTCAGTGCAACGGCTCCATTGATTCCCGACATAAGTAATGGAATAACTGTGTAAATAGTTACCCATCTGCTCAACCAGGCCGTCCCGAAGGCCGCCACCCCGGCTGCCGGCAACTGCGGGATTTGCCTCCGGTAACTAGTGACACAACTTAGGGAACATCTGTTGTATGTAACTAGAGCCAGTAACCCGGCCATCAGAAGGCAGGTCCCAAAGAAATGGCGGAAAATGCCCTGGTCGGTACCGGTGTAATGAAAGGAGAGGGCGATGACCACTGTCCGACCCAGGAAATGAGCATAATACACCCCAAAAAATCCCACCACCAGCCACATCCATTTGAACCGCCACCTGGCCGGCCAGGCAAAAATCGCGGCCATGATGAGGATCACCACCGGACCCGACAGGCACTTCTGATTTAACTCGATGGACAGGGAGGCCACCCGCAGCGTCAAATCCTTCGCTGACGTCTCGGCCACAAAGGACAGCAGCCAGGCAGCATGGTTAACGATCACCTGCCGAAACCAGGCGCCTAAGTCGCTCTCCCCGAATAATCTATAGGCCAGGCTGCTCAAAATGAAGCCGGCGCAGAACAGCGCCAGAATCTCAATCAGACGCCGTTTCGGGGCCCCCATAACCGGACCGGTCCCCCTCTTTCCCCACCCGGCCCAGTATAAAAACAACCCTAAGGCCCCGGTAATAATCAGGGCTTGACCGGCCAGCGCATGCCAAAACCACAGACTGCCGGTAATCCGGGAGGAGGCCAGGACAATCAGGCAAGAGCGCAGGATGTTGAGGCAGAAGATTAACCCGATGCCGGAGACCAAGCCATAGATGCGGATGGTCCAATTCGGTAAGAAGGCCAGGGCGGCCGCAGCATACAAGAAAATAACCATGGACCCGGCGCAGGACCCGGCCACCTCGAAGTAGGCCGTAGCCGTGGCAATGGTGCTGCCCGTCAAGACAGTCGGGACGCCCGCCAAAGACAGCAGAACGTGGGTGGCCCAGGCTGTCCCTTCAGCCAGATGCCGCAGAACATGCCGGTCGAACCAGGCCGTCTGGTCAATAAAATAAAACCCGGCCGATATCAGACAAACCAGGACCGCTTGTTTGATGAATTCGGTATCTACAGGTCTGTTTTTGGGTTGAGATGTCATCCCGGGGTACTGGTCCTGTTTGGAGGAAAGTGTTACGGAATACTAAGTTGCCGTGAGTTTTGATATTGGTCAGGCCGGCGGCCGGATCAGCGGGACGTTTCAGCGCCGGGCCGGAGGTCGGTGGTCTCCTTGGCCGTTTCGGGTGAATTAGTAATTATTACAATCACTAATTGGATAAATGAGAAGAGCCGGACACGTGGCGAGTGGTGTCCAGGCTCAGGGATTTTCCCTCGGTTCTCCGTACCATAATCTGCGACTGAATCCAAGCGGCTTGTTTATGCCCGAAGCAAATACTAAGGTTTCGGGAAGAA
>JADFXY010000442.1:3191-3571 GCA_015233355.1 Deltaproteobacteria bacterium
TATCACTCGTTTTGAGCGTGATAATGGAAACGAAGGCCTCATGGGCTTTTTGATGATACTCGTTGACTTTTTGATAGGCCGGATGATCCATGAGTGTCTTCATTTCACCATGAAACTGTTGACCAAAGGCGCAATTGAGATGGGACGGAACCTCTTCCGGACGTAAATCGATATATCCATCCAAGAAGGCTTCCAGCTTGGAAACCCAATCCAAATGAGCGGTTTTCACCTTCGCGATGCCGAACCGCAGCGGAGTGACCTTGAACCTGGATAACTGTCCGGATAAGCCTTCTTCCCCTGATAAAAGACGGACTTCACCGGATTGGCGTTTTGTCCGATGCCCGCCGAAGGTAACGGTAAACATATTCTCTTTTACCCTC
>JADFXY010000443.1:0-3568 GCA_015233355.1 Deltaproteobacteria bacterium
ATTGACAGGCCACCGTCCTAATACCCCGGAGCGACCCAATCTAGCCCAGCGAAGCGCCACCCTGGGTACATGGTTCCAATACGTTCTCATCCTTAACTTAATGACATTGACCCGCAACACGCACACGCAACCAGTGGGGTTTACATCTACATTCATTTGTGATATATATCAAACCGGTTGGTTGCCGAAGAGGACTTGGTGTGCCGGGACGTTCGCGACTAAGTCGTCATTAAGTTCACTTTTCTCTGGACGGTGCCGGCCGCGGACAACTCCCCCCCGGTAACTTCGGAGCTGCTATGACCCAAGCCCGCATTTTGATCGTTGATGACAGCCGAATGATGCGTCGCGGGTTAAGAAAATATTTAAGCCCACTGAGGGCTGAGCTGACCGAAGCGGCCGATGGGCAAGAGGGATTTGATCTGGCTACAAAAAGTAGGTTCGACCTGGTCATTACCGATATCGATATGCCGCGGTTGAACGGAATTCAGCTTTGTGAACGCCTCAAAACCACCCCGGCGACAAGGGGAACCCCCGTCATTATGCTCAGCTCCTTTGACTCGGATGCTGATATCGATCGTGGATTCCAGGCCGGAGCTTCAGCCTACGTGACCAAAGATGAAGCGCGATCCTGCTTGTTGGAGACCATTGACGACATATTGCCCAAAGCCATCTTCAGACGAAACAGGTTGATCCTGGTGGTAGATGATTCCTCGATCATCCGGCGGATGGTGGAAGACGGCTTGGCCCAGGCCGGATTTCAAGTCATCACGGCTGAAAACGGGCTAAAAGCATTGCAGCTTCTCAAAACCAGACGGCCCGACTTTATCCTTAGCGACATCGATATGCCCGAGATGAATGGCTTTGTCTTTTGTGAGGCTGTTCATGCCAGCCCCGACCTGGCGACCATCCCTTTCGTGGTGATGAGTGCTAATGCAGACCGGAGTCATATGCTGCGGATGCTGCGACGCGGCGCGGCAGCATACATCACCAAACCATTTAACCTGGACCAGTTGGTCATCCTGGTCGAAAAGCTCTTATCCGACCAGTTCCAATTACTCTTAAAAGAAAAGGAACGTTTGGATGCCGACCGGAAAATGCTACTGGCCAGTATCACCAGTCTCGCCTTAGCCTTGGAGGCGAGAGATGCTTACACCCGCGGTCATTCGGAAGCCGTGTCTACCATTTTATCCGGCATGGCCAAGCTAATGGGGGCCACCAGCCCGGAGATCGAAGCCCTGACTATCGGCGGCAAACTGCACGATATTGGAAAAATCGGCATCAGAGACAGCATCCTCCAAAAACCCGGCCGGTTGACCGATGAGGAATTCACCATCATTAAACAACATCCCATCATTGGCGCCACTATCCTCAAATCAATACCCAGCTTATCGGACATCATCACTATTGTCCTGCATCATCATGAACGTTTTGACGGGAAAGGCTATCCCGAAGGGTTGCGCGGGCAAAAGATTTCCCAATGGGCTCGCATGACTGCCGTTGCGGATACTTACCACGCCTTGACCAGCGACCGCCCCTACCGCAAAGGCTTGTCCTGTGATCAAGCCCTTCAGGTGCTTGAGGATGTTCAGGGCAGCCAGCTCTGCCCGGATTGTGTCGCCCTCTTTTTCAAATGGATTTCCACTCAGGAAAATACCGGTTACCTCGTGCCTCAAAATCTCATAGATCAGGGTACTGCTTCCGTCGGTTAGCCATCTAACGGCACTACCTTACGATTGTAGAAAATCAATGTGGGGAATAACTGATTTGGTGGTTTTTGAATTGGTTTTGTTAAGTGGATCTGGGAGGATGTTCCATGGTTGCAAAAAAAATCCGGGTTTTGATGGTGGAAGACAACCCGGCAGATACTTTGCTGATTCGGGACATGCTGTTTAAGGTTGCCCTGGTTACATATGATATTAAAACGGTTGGGCGGCTTTCCGATGCGCTCGAGATGTTATCGTCTGTAATTTTCGACGCCACCCTCCTGGATATGTCCCTTCCCGACAGTACGGGATTAGAAACACTAGCCAAGATCCACCAGCTTTCCGGGCAAACGGCTATCGTCGTTTTGACCGGGACCGACGATGAAGAAATGGCCTGCGAAGCGGTCCGCCAGGGCGCGCAGGACTACCTGATCAAAGGAGAGATCGACGCCAACCTCCTTTCCCGATCCATTCGATACGCCGTTGAACGCCGGCAGACTGAAGAGAGGTGCCGGGCCCTGGCCGCGATTATAGAATCGTCGGACGATGCCATTATCGGAAACATGCTCGATGGGACAATCCAAAGCTGGAACAAGGGGGCGGAAAAGCTGTTCGGCTATAGTGCCCATGAAGCCATTGGACGGACCGTGTCCTTGCTGGCACCACCCGGTTATCCGGATGAACTTCCAAAACTTATGGACAAGATTACCCATGGCGTCGGCGTTGACCATTTTGACGCTGTCCGGATGCGGAAGAATGGCTCGCTGGTTGATGTGTCCATCAGTGTGTCGCCGATTTTAGACGGCCTGGACAGGGTCTCCGGAGCCGCGATTATTCTTCGGGAAATTACCGAACGCAAAAAAACCGAGCAGGCTCTTAAAGAAAGTGAAAGAAGATACCGTTACCTGGCCGATAACGCCACCGACGTCATCTGGACCATGGATAATGACTTCAACATGACCTATGTCAGTCCCTCGGTGGAACGTCTCCGGGGCTACACCCCGGAAGAAATCATGTCTCAATCGCTCGACCGGACCATGGCGGCCGGTTCACATCAACAGACCTTGGACTGGATCGCCGACAAATTGAAGACAGATCCGGCGCCGGGTGACGGCCCTCCTTGGATCATTGAATTGGAGATGTCCCGCAAAGACGGGTCAACCGTCTGGACGGAGGTGATTGCCAATCCGCTTCATGACGACCAGGGCCGGCGGATAGGCATTTTGGGCGTTACCCGAAACATAGACGGCCGCAAGCGCTTCCAACGGGCCCTGGATTTTGAACGAAAACAATTATTGTCTATTTTTGAAAGCATTGATGAGATTATTTATGTCGTTGATCCCATCACATTTGAAATACTATACGCCAACGCCGCGCTGACCGAAATTCTGGGTCAAGTGGTCGGCCGGAAGTGTTATCGGACCATGCAAGGATTAGATGCCCCCTGTTCTTTCTGCACCAATCCCCGCATTCTGGGCGATAACATCGGAAAAACACATATATCAGAATATTACAACCGCACCATTGACCGCTGGCATAGGTCCATCGAGAAGGCCATCACCTGGCCTGACGGCCGAATTGTCCGCTATTGCATGAGCATCGACATTACAGACAGAAAAAAAGCGGAACAGGCCATGACCAATCGTCTCCTATACGAAAAAGGACTGACCGCCTTTTCCCAAGCTTTACTGTCCAACGATAACCAGGCCCTGGACAAAGCGCTGGCTCATTTGCTCGAGACGTCGGCAGCCGGCCGGGGTTATCTTTTTGAAAATGAGATAGACCCCATCGAGGGTTTGTATGCCCGGAAAACCGCCGAAGTCTGCGCCACGGGGTTCACGCCGCAGGCCTTGGGTCAAAAGCCG
>JADFXY010000444.1:0-3557 GCA_015233355.1 Deltaproteobacteria bacterium
GATCGAATTGACCGCTCAGATATTTGAGCATTATGCCGGACTGGTCTATATCACTTCGTGCGGTGTGGTGGTCCGGGCGGTGGCTCCGTTGTTGCAGCACAAAACGGTGGATCCGGCTGTGGTGGTCATGGATGTGGGGAGCCGCTGGGTGATCAGTCTGGTGTGCGGCCACGAAGGACGGGCCAATGACTTGGCGGCGAAGGTGGCCGGTATCACCATGGCCGAGCCGGTCATTTCAACCTCCACCGAGGCCCTGAAAGACTTGATTATCGGGATTGGTTGCCGCCGCGGGACCAGTGCCGCGGCCATCGTGAGGGCGGTGATGGAGACCTTGCTTGAAGCACAGTTGCCGCTTAGCCGGGTCCGGTTGCTGGCCTCGGCCGAGGTTAAGGCCGATGAGGCGGGATTAATCGAGGCGGCGGACGAACTGGAAATTCCCTTGCGGATTGTCTCATCCCTGGAAATCAGAAATACACCTATATATTTCGAGCATTCATCCTTTGTCGAGGAAAAAGTGGATTTACCGGCCGTGGCTGAACCCGCGGCATTACTGGCCGGCAAAAAGACCAGACTATTAGTGCCCAAGAAGAAATATCATAATAAAATAACCACGGCCATTGCCCAGGAAAGCCTTTTCTCCTGGATACTGGACCCGGTGGTGGAATAGACGGGTTGTTGCTTGTTGCTGGTTGGAGACCAATGTCATTGATTTAATCGGCGAACAATCGTGCTAATTCCTTTTTAAAATAGCCCATTCCTATTAAGCCCTGAAAGGGCGCTCTATATTAGCCCAGCGGCAACGCCCTGGGAAATACGGCAGGTTACGTGTCAGCAGGACGGTCAGGAGGTTGGCCAGCCCCCAAAGTCATTTCCTTTGAATGTGATATCCAGTTACGGCTGACGTACGGAATCGCCGGCGTTGTTATTAGATCATGACATGCTATTTGGTATAGTCGCCGCCCCTACCCAGGGCGTTGCTGCTGGGCTAACCTAGAGCGCCCCGTTGGGGCTTATTTAGAGTTGACTATTTTAAAAGAAAGTTAGCCTGATTGTCCGTCGCTTAAGTTAATGACATTGGGTTGCTGGTTGGAGAGTCAGTTGGCGGGTGACCGGATCGCAGTGAAATAGGGGTGGACATTAATGGCCTTTCAGAGCATCGACCATGAGAAATTATAGAACCTTCGCTGACGTTGAAGAATCCTACTTCCACGATCACCCGGAAGAAATTGACGATTACCTGACTATCATCTTTGAAGAATACGCCAAAGATGGAGACACCGGGGCGCTGCTGTCTTCTTTGCGTGTCTTGGGTCGAGTCAATGGATGATAAATTTGATGTTTTCCTATGCCACAACAGCCGGGACAAACCGGTGGTCCGCATCTTGGCCGAGTCTCTGCAAAATCGCGGGCTGAAGGTCTGGCTGGACGAAAGGGAGGTTAGGCCGAGCAAAGATTGGCTGGACGATCTGAATTCGTTGATTAAAAAGAAGCAACTTCGGACAGCCGCGGTCCTGGTCGGCCCCAATGGGTTCGGACGGTGGCAGAATGCAGAGATGAAGGCGTTGTTACGAGAGTACGTTGAACGTA
This sequence comes from Deltaproteobacteria bacterium, assembly GCA_015233355.1. Classification (GTDB taxonomy): domain Bacteria; phylum Desulfobacterota; class JADFXK01; order JADFXK01; family JADFXK01; genus JADFXK01. The sequence continues at coordinate 1,588 of JADFXY010000444.1, forward strand.
ACTTGCCGGTAATCCCGGTGCTGCTGCCTGGCGCTCCGCAAGAGGTGGACCTGCATATATTTCTTGAAGGTTTAAACAGGGTAGACTTCCGGGAAGGCCTCTCCCATGATAAGCTTGACCAGTTGATTTTAGGAATAACGGGCCGCAAACCGGCGTCGCCTCCAGTGGACCCGCGGAAAGAGCCGGACCCTGCATTGGCCCAGACTGACGTTCAAGATGAGGCGGATCCTACTCAAGCAGAAGAGACCCCTGAAACTACGGCCCCGGTTTCAAAAAAGGCTACCCCGCGGTCCGACGCGAATTCTCGGTTTACCGATAACGGCAATGGCACGGTGACCGATCAAAAGACCGGGCTGATCTGGCTGAAGAACGCCGACTGCTTTGGCCAGCTCAAATGGAAAGCTGCTGTCACCGCGTGTCGAAACCTGGCCGACGGCCAATGCGGACTGACTGATGGCTCCAAGGCCGGTGACTGGCGCTTACCTACGGTCGAAGAACTGAAGCAGTTAGTCAATGACGATCATGGTCGTTTCTCCAAACCTGGTGAGCCCTTCACTGGCGTCCAGTTGGATGTCTACTGGTCGAGTACTACGTTTGCCGGCTATCCGAACTTCGCGGGGATCGTCAGTATGCACGCCGGCAACGACAACTTCAACGGTAAGGCGGTTAACGTCTACGTTTGGCCGGTGCGAGGTGGAATCACGGGCGACAAACCGGCGTCGCCTCCAGCGGACCCGCCGGAAGAGCCGGATTCGGCTCCCAGGTTTACCGATAACGGCAACGGCACGGTGACCGACCTGAAAACCGGGCTGATCTGGCTGAAGAAAGCCGACTGCTTTGGCCGGCTGACATGGGATAGTGCTATCCTCAGGTGCCTGAGCCTGGCCGACGGTCAATGCGGACTGCAGGATGGCTCAAAGGCCGGTGACTGGCGCTTACCTACGCGGGAAGAACTGACGCGGCTAATCAAAGACGATTATGGTCATTTCTCCGAACCTGGTGACCCGTTCATTGACGTCCAGTCGAGCTACTACTGGTCGAGTCCTACTTTCGCCCTCAGTACGAGCGGCTCGTGGTTCGTCGATATGTACGGCCGCGACGTCCACAACTTCAATAAGGCGGACGCTTACTACGTCTGGCCCGTTCGTGGTGGACGATAGGGGCTTTGGTGATTCGGCGATTTGATTATTTGTTTTTTATGCGGCCCCAAAGCTCGTTACCGGCAAGGCATTTAAAACAACCAGCAACCCGATGTCGTTGAATTGAATTAATATTGATGGTATTTCGGTATGTTGATTGTCTGAACCTTGATTACGCTGATTAAATGAAAGACTATGAAAAAAGCAGAATATCCACGTATTGGACTGCCGGGTAGGCCGTGGGAAAATCCACCTGTAGGGGCGAGGCATGCCTCGCCCTACACCCGCAAACCTCATAGTAAATCAATCAATCAGCGTAATCAAGGTTCAGACAATGAAACAAAAATAAATCCGCAGAGTTCGCAGATTTTTGTTGAATTTTGGCCGACCGAGGCTTGAATCCAGGCATCTTCTATGTCCTAATCTGCGCTAATCTGTGTAATCTGCGGATTGAATCATGACCGGTAGGAGGAAGAATATTAGTATGCCAGAAAAAACACCAACAAACACCAACGGCCGGCAACCCGGCAAGCTTTTTGTCGTGGGCATCGGACCAGGCGGCCGACTAGACCGGACCATCCGGGCGGAAGCGGCCATCCTGGCCAGTGACGTCATTGTGGGCTATCAGCGGTATCTGGATTTGATTGCCGATCTTTGCCCCGGCAAGGACCTGATCTCCTCCGGGATGACCAAAGAAATCGAAAGATGCCGGGCGGCCGTGGATCAGGCCCGAGCCGGGAAAACCGTGGCCCTGGTCTCTTCCGGGGATGCCGGTATTTACGGTATGGCCGGGCTGGCCCTGGAATTACTGGCCGGAGAAACACCGCGCAT
>JADFXY010000445.1:0-3555 GCA_015233355.1 Deltaproteobacteria bacterium
GAACGGTCGGCTGACCCGGCGGGAGTGTCGCCACGGCTGGAAAGGTTGATCTCATCCGCCGACTTCCCCGAGTTGGATGAAAAGCGCATGGAGCATCTGGTGGCCATCCTGGCCGCCTCTTCCTATTTTGCCCGGGTCCTGGCGGCTGATGTGTCTTTGGTGCACTGGTTGTTTCAAGACCGGTCCCTATACCAGCCGGTCCGTAAAAAGGATATCTCCGGTGAACTTGACCGGTTTATCGGCGAGAAGGCCGATTTCGATTCCCTCTGCCGGGCGTTGAGGGTGGTGAAGCGCCGGGCCTTCTTGAGAATCGGTGCCCGAGACCTGCTGGGCCTGACCGGGATGCCGGAAACGACCAGGTCCCTGTCTATGCTGGCAGAGCTTTGCCTTGACCGGGCCGTAGAGATGACCACCGCGCAGTTGAAGCGTGACTACGGCACCCCGGTCCAAGAACCTGACAACGGCATCAGCAAAAAAGCCAAATTCGTCGTTATGGGTATGGGCAAGTTTTCGGGTTGGGATTTAAATTTTTCCTCAGATGTGGACTTGATCTATCTTTATTCTTCCCGCAACGGCCAGACAGATGGGATAAATCCATTTACGGGAGACACCGTCAAGCCGATTTCTCTGACAGAATTTTATAACAAACTGGCCATGTTGATTACAAAGGCCATTGGCGCACCGATTGACGGCGAGTGGGTTTTTCGGGTGGATTTGGGTTTGCGGCCGGGGGGCAAAGAAGGTGAGATGGCCCAGACGGTGTCTTCTGCCGCCCTCCATTACCAATTGCGTGGTGATCCCTGGGAGCGGTTGGCCTTGATGCGGGCCCGTCCCGTGGCCGGCGACCTGCTCCTGGGCAAGGTCTTTTTAGACAACATCAACTCGTTTATTTTTCGCCGTTCTCTGGATTATACGGCTATTGAAGAAATCAGAGCCCTAAAGAGGCGGATTGAGCGAGAAGGCCAAACCAGCACCAGGGCCGGGCGACTTAATATCAAGCTTTGTCACGGAGGTATCCGGTCGCTGGAGTTTTTTGTCCAGACGCTTCAGATGATCTATGGCGGACGCGTCACCGGATTGCGCAAACGCGGCACTTTGGCCGCCCTGAGAGCCTTGGTCCAGGCCGGGATCATCCAGGAAGCGGATAAGAGCCTCTTAGATGCCGGATATCGTTTCCTAAGAAACGTGGAGCACCGGCTTCAAATGTTTGACCAGCAGCAAACTCAAGATCTGCCGACCGCCCCGGAAGACCTCTACCGGTTGGCCGTAAGTATGGGGTTTCCACTTTTTGAGGGCCGGGAAGGGGTGGCTGATTTTCTGGATACGCTTGATCGCGTCCTGGCTGATGTGAGACGATTTTTTAATCAACTTTTTCATGATCCCGAACAGGAAGGCGTGCGGGATTACATGGAAAAATTTGATGTTCTGATGGATGTTCCAGAAGTTGAAGCTAAGGAAACACTGGGGAAAATCGGTTTTACCAATCCCGGCGCCGCCTTTGAATGTCTGAAGAGATTTGTCCACCCGGTCAAGCCGGGCCTATATAGCCAGTCGATTCGCCGGCACATGAAGAAAACCGCCGCCTTATTTCTGGACTTGGTGCCCCATTTGCCCAATCCTGACCGGGCGGCTTATCGTTTTGGGCAATTCCGGGACCGGATCGGGGCCGGGGGAGAAGGCATCTATGCCTTACTGGCTGAGAATCCGGCCACCTTGACCTTGTTGACCCGGATATTTTCTTTAAGCCCATTCCTGTCCCAAATATTTATAGCCACCCCGGAAATGTTGGATTCCCTGGTTTTGAGATCAGAGGGTTTACGAATTAAGACCCGTGGTGATATGATCCAAGAACTGGGCCGGATGATGAATCAGACCGCCACCCGGGAAGAACGCTACGAGGTTCTGAGACGGTATAAGAATGAAGAAATCCTTCGGATTGGGGTTCATCATCTGGCCGGCAGCTTAAACTCGCTGGAAGCAGAGGCCCAGCTCACCTCCATGGCCCGTGTTGCGCTCAAGGCGGCTATGGATCTGGCCCATCAAGACCTGATCAAAAGATATGCGTTACCCTTGGGTGATGGGAAGCTGCCCTTCGCCATTATGGGCCTGGGCAAACTGGGTGGTGGCGAACTGTCGTATAACTCAGATCTGGATGTCATTTTTGTTTATACCCGGCAACGGGGTTACACGGCCATGGCCTCCGAGGATAAATTTTCGGAACAGATTAAGGATCGGTTGACTCCTATCACTCTTCAGGAGTACTTCTTACGTCTGGCCCAACGGATTATCTCGATTTTATCTGTGCCGTTAAAAGAAGGGCCGGGATACGCCATCGATTCAGAGCTGCGGCCGTCAGGCACTTTTGGCCCGCTGGTCGTGTCCGTGACCGGTTTTGAAGAGTACCATACCACCTCCCAGTTGTGGGAACGTCAGGCCCTGCTGAAGATGAACCCGGCCACCGGCAATGAGGAATTGTGCCTGGCCATTACCCGGCTGACCTGGGAGATTATCAAACAGACCGGGGAAAATGAAGAGAAGATCGCCTCTCAGATCAGGTCCATGCGGGATCGTATCCGGCAAGAGAGACGCAAAGGAGATCCTAAAGCCATTCATCTCAAGCTTGACCCAGGGGGGCTGCTGGATGTGGAATTCGCGGTGCAATGCCTCCAACTCAAGCACGGCAAGGATGCCCCACAGGTCTTAACACCCAATACCGTGGCCGCCATCGACCAACTCGAGCAAGCCGGGATTATGGGCTTAGATCAGGCTGAACCATTGCGGAACGGCTATGTCTTCCTCAAGCAACTGGACCACCGGATGCGGCTGATGACCAACCTGACCGGAGATGAAGCCGTTAGCCGGGCAGAAGAAATTATGGCCGGGGCCTCCGGCTTGAGCCAGGTTGGTGGTGATCCGCTCCAAACGTTGAAAAAGACCATGACCGGCATTGCCGCCATTGCAGAGGAGATACTGAGCACGGACTAAGGCTGCGGGCAGTTGCAGTTTTTTCCGGAGGGAATGATGGCTGGGGGAAACAGATTTATCAGATCTTTGGCCTTGAAAAATATTCTGTCTTTTGGAGCAACGGAAAGGTGGATGGAGTTTGGGCCGCTGAATGTTATGATCGGCCTAATTTCCTCTCGCCCCCTCAACTTAAGCAAATTTAAAATGATTCTCTTGAATCTTCATTAGAAGCAGCGGCCAGTTGGACACCCAAGAATTAAAACACCAAAATCCGCCAGGCCTTTGAATTGCTGAGTTGGCATTAGGTGCAGACAGCGTGTCAAAGGTCGCCTCATAACCGGAATCCATTCGATAATCTTTTTAGCCTGTTGGAGAATCGTCATAAGACGCGTGACCATCCACCTGAAGACCCCGAGGAATGGACACGACGTGGTGCATTTTCTTTTTCTGCCCGGTCGGGTGGCACCCCCGGCCCAAAAAAATTGAGGTCAAAATATTTTTCTATTGCATTTCCATCTCAAAGAAGGTAAAAGCGGTAACTTTGCCGTAGCGGCTACTTTCAGGTAATTTTATGGCATTAAGAAAAGAAAC
>JADFXY010000446.1:0-3554 GCA_015233355.1 Deltaproteobacteria bacterium
GCGACCTGGGCATTGGCTTCCGCCGCGTCCACCGCCTGTTCCAGTTGGTTGATCACCGTGGGGTTCAAGGCATTCATGGCCTCGGGCCGATTGATGGTGATTACGGCCAGGGGGCCGTCGATGGTCAGGTCAACGTATTTGAGATCCCAGGCCTGCTTCTTCTGATACTGATCCACCAATGCCTGGGGCACGGTGATGTCGTCATACAGTTTGCACAGGTCGGCCACCACCTGGTAAGATTTGTCAATACCAAGCTTGTTCATCAATTCAAACGGTCCCAGGGCCCACCTCAACCCCACCTTGGCCCCGATATCAATATCGGACATGCCGGCCACGTTCTCTTCCAACATCTTGACCGCGACATAAAATACCACGCCGATTAACCGGTCGGACACCTGGTCAAAAGCGGCTTCCTGCGGGGTACCCGCCAGGTCCCACTTCTGATTGGCGTCAACCAATGGTTTCAACTTGGCGGCCGGAGCGTAGAACGGCCCCAGTTTGGCGGCCAGAGACAGGGCCGCGTGGTAGGTTATGGGTGGGCCGGTGACATTCATGAGTTCAAACGGACCCATACCGATGCGCAGGGATTTTTTGGCTGCAGCTTCAATGGTCGGGATGTCGGCTCCGCCGGATTCGAGGATGCGGACGGCTTCATTCAACAAGGGGACAAAGAAGCGGTTTACCGCGAAGCCGGGGGCGTCAGCTACTTTGATGGCCGTTTTACTAATGATGCTGGAGAAGCTTTGGGCTATGGTCATAGTCTCTGGAGACGTCTGTTTCCCTGGGATGATCTCCAGCAACCGGTTTTTGGCCGGGTGATAAAAGAAATGCAGCCCGACGAACCGGTCGGGACGGCTGGTCGCCCCGGACAGGTCATCAATCAGAAATGATGAAGTATTCGTGCCCAGGATACAGCCTGGCTTGCAGATGCTGTCGAGGTCGGCAAACAGTTTTTTCTTGATCTCCATGTCTTCAAAGATGGCTTCCACCACCAGATCTGCATCGGCTAAGTCTTTTAGACTGGTGCTGCCCTTGACTCGACCCAGCACGGTTTCCATGCCCTCGGGGGAGATGATCTTGCGCTCTACCCCTTCTTGAAGCATGTTCTTAATGTTGGTCAGACCTCGCTGGACAAATTCCTCCGAGGTGTCAACCAGCATCACGTCCAGGTTTGACTGGGCTATTTTTTGGGCAATGCCTGAGCCCATGTTGCCGGCGCCGACCACGCCGATTTTTTTCAGTGTTGACATCATATCCTCCGTCGCCAGAAAATGGGGTGTTGCGGGTTGCGAGTTTCGTGTTGCGGGTTGCGAGGTTCAAGCCCTGAGAGATGGATAGATTGCCGGGTGGTTAGTCTGGATAGGTCCGCAACTCGTGAGACAAAACCGCTATAATGTAGCCACACGCAATTATGCCTATCAGACTAGTGAGCGTAAGGTCAAGGTTTTTTTTTAATGTTGGTCCCGGCGCGTCGATTTTTGTTTAGTCCAAGATCGGGCGGCTGGGAAGGTATAGATCGGATGTAACTTGGATGTAACAATGATCAAACGTAACTGAAGAAAAAAGTGAGGCAAACCGTGAACGCCTGGGCCCAATCCGATCCAACCGAATGTTTTTACTTGCCAGGTTCTGAAGGTTAGGTTATGGTAAAGGTCAACCTTAGTGTCCAGTAATTAAGCTCCAATTAACGGCCTCATCCGTGGCGGTGGGGCCGCTTCTATTCACATCGCGCTAAAGGCGCGACCCAACACCCTGGTGAGTTCATTTTTTCTCAACGGGCCTCTTGCGTTTAATGGTGAGTGTCGGCTAGACCGGGCTGAATTGCTATCTTGCAGTTGCCTTGACAACCCATTGTTGGACCATGAGAAGTCCAAACTTAAAGGAGGTAGTCATGCAAGGGAAAAAACTGTATGTCGGCAATCTCAGTTACTCCGTGAGCAAGGAACAGTTGGAGGAGCTTTTCGGCCAATATGGCGAAGTCAGTCTGGTTAATGTAATTGACGGAAAGGGATTCGCTTTTGTGGAAATGGCCAGCCGCAGCGGTGCGGAAGAGGCTAAAGCTCATTTGAACGGACAAGATCTGGGTGGCCGGGCCTTGAAAATAGACGAAGCCCGCCCGCCCAAGAAGCGGCCCTCCGGAGGTTTTGGTCGAAGATAGGCGGCCTTGAGGGATTCCGACCCCGACGCGATACCATCGAGCGATGAATATCGATGGAATTGTAGGTGGATAAGAAGTATTTTTTCCCCCGTAACCGCCAATCTGTAACCGCAACTCGGAAATGCGATAATTCATGGCATGACGTATGAACTCCAATAATCACACCAATAAGAATACCTGCGGCGCCGTGAAGATGGCCAAGACAATGCAAGATCAGGCCATCCAGACTGTTCTCAGCCGGATTAAACATAAGCTTCTGGTCATGAGCGGCAAAGGCGGTGTCGGCAAGACCACCATGGCCGTTAACCTGGCGGTGGCTATGGCGCGCAAGGGCTATGCCGTCGGCCTGATGGACGTCGACATGCACGGCCCGGATATTCCCAGGATGCTGGGTTTGAAGGAATCCGCTCAAATTAATCCTGACCGGACCATTGACCCCGTAGTCTACAGTGACAAGTTGAAGGTCTTGTCGGTGGAAAGCATCTTGCGGGAAAAAGACGCCGCGGTGATTTGGCGGGGACCGCTCAGGGCGGCCACGATTCGGCAGTTTATTACCGACGTTAATTGGGGCGAGATTGATTTTCTGATCATCGACGCCCCACCCGGAACCGGAGACGAACCTCTGACCGTGGCTAAGGCCATTGAAGACGTCTGGGCGGTTATCGTGACTACTCCCCAGGAAATCTCGCTGGCGGACGTGCGCAAATCCATCCGTTTTTGTCATCAGATAGACATGCGGATGTTGGGGATCATCGAAAACATGAGCGGACTGATCTGCCCTCATTGCCAGGGGACCATTGATCTGTTTAAGATCGGAGGCGGCCGCCGGGTGGCCCAGGAATCAGATATCCCGTTCTTGGGGGCTATCCCGCTGGATCCAAACCTGACGCAGGCCGCAGACCTGGGGTCTCCGTATCTGAATGACGCGGCCACGACTCCGGCTTCCAAAGCCTTTGCCGATATAGTCGCCAACATTTCCAATCGATTAGACTTAAATAACAAATAACCCGTAAGCAATTTTGACTTTGACTCTGTCTGGATCGTTTCCAGGCAGAGTCGGGTGCGATCTTATTTTACGCCCCCGGTTGCTTCAGGCCCAGGCCCTTTAAGCAGGGGTTCTTCTATTTTCAAAATCTTTGGAAGGGATATGTTCTTTGCCGCAACCGATTGATAAAATTGAAAATATAGGCCGCTACAAAATTATTTCCCGGCTGGGGGAAGGGGGCATGGGGGTCGTATTTAAGGCTGTAGACCCCATCATCGACCGGGTTGTAGCCATCAAAGTGGCTAAGAAGTTTGTGGGCAAGGGCCAGACCGAATCTTTGGCTGCGGCGGATAAAAACCGGTTTTTGTGTGAGGCCAGAACCGCTGGGAGCCTGGTTCATCCAAACATAGT
>JADFXY010000447.1:0-3541 GCA_015233355.1 Deltaproteobacteria bacterium
CAGGATCGGACTGACAAAGTCAAAGCCATTAATGACGACCCGAAGTTAACTCCCGATCAAAAAAGAACCAAAGTCCAAGAAGTCCGGAAATCCACCCGGCAGGCAATTAAAGGAGTCTTAACATCGCAGCAAAAAGAGGAACTAGTTAAGCACCACGGTCTGCTTCATTAGTCGCTTGTCTTGATAAAGAATATGTTTAATTAAACATTCGCCCGGAACAAAAACGTGGCCACCCTCTGAATCCGGGCAGATCAGGCGCCCTTCAGGATCTACCCCTGCCGGGAGCAAGACGTGATCTCGAAAGCCAACGACCGCGACATGGGCCAAGACATCAGCCAACTTCAAGATATTGAGATCATTCGTCGAGTCCTTGATGGTAACCTGGATGCGTTCGAGGTGATCATGGACAGATATCAAGACCAGGTGTTCCGACTGGTCTCAAAACATATCCCCCATGACCGCCGGAAAGAAGTGGCCCACGATGCCTTTGTCCAGGCCTATACTTCTCTGTCCACCTACACCGCAACCGGCCCGCTGGCCCATTGGCTGTCTAAGATCGCGGTCCGATGCTGTTATGATTACTGGCGGGAAAGCCATCGTTCTGCCGAGATGACCATTAGCTCTATTACCGAGGACCACCAAACCTGGTTGGACCACGTGCTCTTGGAGGAGTCCTCGGATGCCCATAAGCGGGAAACGGCCCACCGTGAAGCCAAAGAAATTCTCGACTGGGCCCTGGCCCGCCTCACACCGGAAGAAAGGATGGTGGTCACCCTGACCCATCTCGACGGTTTTCCGGTAAAGGAAGCGGCCGATTTGCTGGGCTGGAGCGTGATCAAAGTGAAGGTGCAAGCCCACCGATCGCGGCAAAAGCTTCGTCAATTGATCTCAACGCTATTGCCCGACGAAGGAAAACGCCATGAAAAAGCTAAATGAACAACTTCAGAAAGTGGAAGCAGCCCTGCTGGCGGCCCACCGCCGGGAGGACGAGGCGCAGATTAGCCAAGAATGGCGAGCTGAGGTGATGTCCCATATTCGCCGCCTTCGTCCAGTCAGGGGTGTGATTGAAGAGGCAGCCATCTTCGACCGGTTGTTATGGCGTTTTGCCGCGGCGGCCGGTCTGACTGCCGCGGCTGTTTGCCTCTATTTCTTGTTTACCGGTTCCGGTCTGGAGACGGATATCGAAAAGCTGAAGTTCATTTGGGATCCAATTGGATTCCTGGCCGCCCAGGCACTAATATCCTGATCAGGGGTGAGGATGATCATGAAGAAACGGAGATTCTGGCTGGGGTTAATCACCCTGTTCATTTCCGGTGTCGCCATCGGCGCGGCGGGCACGGCCATCTACTTTGAACATCGAATCAAACATGCACTGGAGGGGGACCCCTCAATCCTCACCAACCGGATGTTCAAAAAGCTGTCCAGGGAACTCCAGCTCACCGAAGATCAACGGGCCAGGCTGGGAAAGACCGTTTCTCAGGCCCAGTGTGATTTGTTAAGGGTTCGGGCTCGCAGCCAACCGGAGATCGACCGGATTATCAACCAATACATTAACCAGATAAAACCGGAATTGACTCCCGAGCAACAACATAAAATTGATATGTTCTACAAAAAGGCCAATGGCTGTCTGTTCAAGCCCATAAATGAAGATAAAGCCAAAGAATTAATCTTAGAGGTTTTATCCAAAACCATTGATCCGAACAGGGAAAACATGTATGTGGCCTTGGAAGCGGCCAGTCAATTTCGCAAGGATGGCTTACGCGAAGAGGCCATTGCCGAGTATGAAAAAGCCGTCAATTGTCAAGACAACGTCCCCGCCCGGTTGGCCCTGGGAAAACTATACATGGAGGATGAGGAATTCAAAAAATCCATGGACAGCTACATCGCGGCGATCAAAATTGACCACCAGTGCTCCGACGCCTTTAACGGCATGGGGCAGGTGTTCAAGGAGATGAAAGACTACCCCAACGCCATGAAAATACTCAACGAAAGTTTGAGGATTGCCGAACAAATAAAGAAGGACCCCGACCTCATCGGAAACGCCAATTTCAACATCGGTGATGTCCAACTGGAAATGAACGAAATCAAAGCGGCCCTGGAAAGCTTTGAACGCGCCTCTCAGGCGGCTCCCGGCAATCAAGATCTTCAAGTCGCCATTGGGGATGCCTTGATGGACAAAGCTTTGGATGAAGAAGCGGTAATGTTCTTCAAAAAAGCTATTACCCTGGATCCCTATAAGCTTCATGTTTACAATCGAGTCGGGATTGCCTTGCGGAAAATGAAAAGATATAAAGAGGCTATTCAAGAGTACAAAAAGGGGATTGAGTTGGTGCCCAACGAAGAGAATCTGTATTATAATGTCTCTCGGGCCTATTTTGAGATGGGCAATCTTAAGCTGGCCGAGAATTACATCAAGCAAGCTTTAGATATAAATCAAAAATTTGACGACGGCGCCCAACTATTGAAGCTCATCCAGAAAACAGCCCAATCGTCATCTAATCCTCCGGCAACAGCCGCATAACTTTTTCTAATCTGGCCATTGACTGGTTGCTCTAATTGACGCTTCCAAGAACACCTAACCAGCAACAAGCACTGGGCAACCGCCGGGGAATAGGCCTGGCTCAAGCAGGGGGGATCATAGTCGCTTTGACCAGATCAGCTTCTACCCGGCTTGATTTCCATTTCCATTCCAGCCGCAGCTTCGATGCCCAATTTTCTATCCAGAATGCCTATCGTTGGGTGGTCAAGCACGGCTTCGATGCCCTGGTGGTCACCGACCACGTATATCCGTATTCAGCCAATCCCTACCGCTCCGGTGTTGCGGCCCGGACGCACGGAACTTATAGGAAAAGCGCGTCTGACGCAGCTAAGATCGTACGTCAAAACGACGTGCCCATCCTGGTCGGGATGGAACTTTTGTTGCCCGAAAACGTGACCCTGGATCATACCGAACTGCTTATTTTCGGAACTGAATTGTGTGAACACATTTCCGTCAACCTAAAAGAAGTCTCAAAGTATAATTTTAGACAGTTCTGCTATTTCCTGAACACCTACCGGGACAAGAGCGCCATCGTTTTTTGTCATCCCTATGCCCCCAATTATCTGACCTTCCAGGTCCAGGCCGAATTTATCCGCCGCAAACTCATAGCCTTCGCCCCTGTTCTGGACGCTGTAGAAATTGGTCTGCGCCGTGGTTTCAACCCCCATTTAGAGGAAATAGCAACCGTATGCCGCTCACATGGCCTGACCATGCTGGCTAATTCCGATGGGCATGAGCTCAAATCAAAGTTCCCCGGTTGCAGCTATCTTTACCAGAACTATAATATTTTTGACTCCCCGGCCCCGGCCACCGAAGCAGAACTAATCAGGCTGATCAAACAACAAATGCCGGCTTATTTCGTGATTGACCAGGAAACGTATTCTTTGGCCGATGTATGCCACTCGCTCCGGCTCCCCGTGGATGGCCCGCCTTGATCCCGTTACGAAGATGCCACCAGGCTCACTTGTGAGGCGGACTGCTTTCGGGCTTTTCCCGGCCTTC
>JADFXY010000448.1:0-3441 GCA_015233355.1 Deltaproteobacteria bacterium
GTTCGGGATGGTGCGTTAAAGATGTATCTTAAGGTTTGCGCCACCTCCGAGCGCATCGACAGCTTTGGGAAATATGCCTGGGCGTTTCGCTGCAGATGAGTTTGACACCGTTGCGAGAGTACCATTAGCAGCAGTCCACGTAGTACCTAAAGTATTAGACTGAATAGCACAGTTTTGGATTACAGCAACAGGATTAGAAATACAGGCAATCTCATTTAATTCATCGTGGGGTACAAAGGTGATTGCTTGGTTGGTGAATGTATACCCATGTACCACAGTACAAGTAATCTGAGAAGTGGAATCAACAGACTGAACTTTACAGTTATCCCCTACATTACCCCCGTATATACACATACCGGGGGCAGGAGAGAAATATACAGTAGACTGAGTTGTTGAGTTAGTTGTAATATCACCAGTTAAGTTTGCAGAAAGAGTTATCTGATTCCAGTCAACAATAGCAATAATTGTTGTACCTGCTGGGATAGCACCAGCTGTTGAGGAAGTTACAATGGTCCCGATAGCAACACCAAGGGAAAAGAAGTTCTGTTGACCCCTTGTGATTATTCTATTAGTCCCAGACTTCCCTTCAAACCCTACACCAGAAACTAACTGATAGAAATTGCCAGTAGTGGTTAAGGTTGCTTGCCCAGAAGTACCTGAACAAGTGGTACTCGTAACCTGGGAAGCAGATAATTTACGGAGTACATAATAATAGGGTGTATTCTGAGTTAAATTTAATGAATCCTGAGTTGATGTAATAGTATCAGTAGCTGTGGTAGCAATTAAAGTAGTACTATTCCTTGCGGAAAATTCAGAGGTAGTTGATCTGTAAATCTCGTACACATTACTATACATTACTGAACTTAAACCAGATGCGGTCCTTGAAGCATTTACATTTACCGTGAATGTAGTAGTGTTAGTGATACCTGTTACAATGACCCCATTTGAAGGGGTAGCAGCTGCCATGTATAAAGCCCCTGCACCAAATGCAGTAGGTAAGGTAAGAACAGCCCCTATAAATAAAGCTGCGGTTGAAGTACATGTACAGACATTTGAACCTTTGGTAGTAGCTATTGACGCAATAGTCCCAAAGGCTGTAGTAAATGAAGGAGTCCTTCTATCCCAAGCTAGCATACTCCATGTTGCCTGAAGTGAAGTGCCTAAGGTCCACGTAGGTGTAGTTACTGAAATATCAGCGGTATATGCCCAGATTCCCGTCATAGCAGAAATAGCCATGCAAGCATTACCATTACAAGCAATCGAAGACCATGTCGTATAATGAGGTAAGGTCTTTACTGTCCAAGTACCTGCGGCAGTAGTAGCAGTAGAAAACTCTTTTCCATACACAGCGGGAGCAGCAAAGTCTGTAGGAGCGGTACCTGAGAGAGCCACGAGGACAGTCCCAGTCCAGAGTATTTTGCAGTAGGTACCTGTAGTCAAAGTACCAGCTGTACCAGCAGTCCATGCCGCCCCATCTGTTGAATAAGCTATAGGACCTGTAGTAGAAGTAGCTGAAATAGCAACGAATGCAGCGGATGTACCCCCATAGCAAATGGATACCCATCTAGAGGATGCAAGAGAACCGCCAGCTGTCCAGGCATCACCCGTGGTTGAATACGTTGATGCGGTACCAACAGCAGTACCACCAGCAATAGCTACAAATCTGCCTGCACCTGAAGCAGCAACATCAATCCATTCTGCGGATGCTTGAGCTGTAGTAGGAGCAGCCCACGTGATACCACCATCAGATGATCTTGAGGATAAGGTTCCCGTAGCAGCGGCGGCAGCCCCACCAATCATTATTGTCTTATATGTAGCTATCGTTGCGTCATAAGCAAGACCCTTCCACCAACAAGCAGCAGGTGAGGTAGATGCCATTGCCCATAATATTCCATCTGTGGAGTAGCACATATTCGAACCAGAAGCACCCGCAGCAGTACCCCCAGCAAACGCCATGAACTGACTGTTAGCATATATCACTCTAAACCAAGGAGCGTTTACAGGCAACTGACGGGCGATCCAAGTAGCACCATTATCGGAGGAGGTCATTGCGGTTTGGGTATTAACAAATAAAACTATCCACATACCGTTACCGTAAGCAATGGAGGGGGCAGACAGAGTAGACCAGTTAGGGGAAGCGGCAAAAAACCTAGGCATATGATCATCTTCTGATGTATTGGTTAATACACCACATACAGGAAGACTATCTATATACCCCCCAGCTTCAGCAAGATCATGTACCCTATAAGATCTACTTTTGAACCAAAATTTGGTATCAACAGCCATTGGATTACCCGTGGCTGGGTCCATGTATGCTCTCTGACTCGCAGCTAACTGAGTACCCTCATTAAAGATACCGTGTTGGTTTCTACAGTTAATTAGATTAAACATATTACACGCAGTAGTTTGAAGAAGATTTATGTTATAAACATCACAGTTAGTAAGTGTAATGTTCTTACCTGACGAAATGAAATTAAATGCTGTTTCATAAGGGCGTACCCTAGTCTGACACGCAACTTTAATTACCTTGAAGTTAGTAAAGGTTAAATCATTGGAATAATCAAGGTTTACAGCTCCAGCGGTAAGAGCTGCGCCAAAGGACCCTAAGGAAGAACCTATGTTAATAAACCCACCATTAGCTAATACACAATTGATGAATACCGCATCAGAGCAATATCTCCATTGTATAGCTGAATAAGCAGAGTATGCACCAACAGTAGTTGACTGGAGGGCTCTCATATCTCGAACAACCCAGGGTAAGAAATAAGCAAACCCAACAGAAGAAGTGGTAGAAAAAGCTGCAATAGAAACAGTTAAAGAGGTAGCGGATACCTGAGCTATAACTGTGCAAGCTGCAAGACAGTTGGTAGCTGAGGTGACATATAAAGGTGATCCTACGATAGAAGCACCCGTTGTAGAAGGGATAGTAACTGTAGTAGTGGAGTTAGTAGAACCTGTGGAACCTAAAGCTGTTGCCTGAGTGATAGACTGTACCACAGGAGGTAAACCAAAACCAACATTAGTCATGGATACCTGATAGCACTCTGTTATATAAGGTACGTAAGAAAATCCAACATTATTGCATAAAACCTTATTCGCCTGAGAGTAGTCAGCGTAGGACTCCCCAAACAAGCAAGTATCAAATGTGAAAATACCTGCATTATTTCCCACAAATTTACATGGCGTGTTAGTTGCTCCCCATGCAGTATTCATTAGATTACAAGCGGTATAGTCTGTAATCATAATGTTGGGAATTTGGATACGGGCTCCATTAGGAGGTATCTTCCCATTAATTCCATCCCCAAAACGAATAGTAGTAGTATACTGAGTGGTAAGAGGGGTATACCCAAGAAGAGGAACAGAAGATCCTGTATAGTTAGGTGCAACTACTGTAGTGAATTGAGTAGGAGAATCAACAGAATGAACGATCAACCCAAAAGG
>JADFXY010000449.1:0-3505 GCA_015233355.1 Deltaproteobacteria bacterium
ATTAATTTGACAGGTGCGGTCGAACTGCAGGACGGGACCGGGATTCAACTCGACAAAAGAGGCCAGATCGACCGGCTGGGATTCACCCGGAGGAAGGCATAACTGCTCCAGACTGCAGGCATTATCAGTAGATAGTGAGGATTTCACATGTTCCGTCAAAAGACTCTCCCATCAACTAGTGGGGCAAGGTTGACTAATTGAATTCCAATGTCGTTAACCCGTAACCCGCATCCGCAACCGGTCACCTGTCTTCTGCGAAGGGAAACCGGTCACTTCTCCGGAGCTTATCCACCTTAATTACGGCAAGTTCATTATTTGAGGTGTTAAACATAATTTTTCGGCTTTTTGCACCGCCCACATCAGCCATGCCGGCCGCCTTGGCTGAAAAAAATCCTTAGTAATGTATAATGTGTATCACAAAGGACAATGAATTACAAGCAGGTAAGAGAGGCCGAAAGGACCAGGGCATCAAAAAAATTGTTGATGAACTCTTTTGGCTCTTCTCAACCTGGAGGCCATTCGGTCGAGTTTTCGGCCTTAACGCGGTAGATTCCGGCTGTCTGGGGCAGATTTGCGCCGGCTGATCTTGAAGTTGGCCTTTTGGACTATTTCGGGGAAAACCCGGACCGCGTTCTGATCCTTTTTTTGGTCCTCTTTATTCAGGGCGCGGTAGGGAACCAGGCAGGGATGAATTCTATCGTCGTCATTTCTCTTTTTGCCATAACTCCATCCCTGGAGCCGTTTGTGCTCCATCCACAGGTCATGCTCTTCCTCCGCGAGTACGTCGATCAGGCTTTCCAACACCGCCGACACCTCATCGTCGGTAGTTCCCGCATCTTGTTCCTCGGGTACCAAAGGTACCAAAAAGAGACCGGCCAGCTCCAGAATCCAGGGAATCCGCCGCGCCGCCGCCACATTGTCAGCCTTAATCTCCGGGGGGAGATCTTTGTAGGGGACGTCGTGCGGTAAACTCCATCGTTCCGTTTTACCAAGCCGGCGATAGAACTCGTGAATCTCCGGGGCTAGTTTATCGGCCTGGTTCTGAAAATCATCAGACCGGGGGAGGTCTTCAGATCGGGTGAGTATGCGTGAGAATTCTTCAATGTCAACATTCATGCCCATGACCTCGTCCGGGGGAAGGCTGGAGCGATGGATTACCCCGCATGCGTCTGAACGGAGATGACCGACAATTTTTTCAAATGATCGCGCCCCGTCTTTGTAATGATTCACCTCCAGCAAAGCTGATAGGAGTCCGCGGTCGATTCGGAGACGGCCATAAGGGGCTTTGAGAATAGACCTCAGCAGCAGGGCCCGACGCACTGGAAAACAGACATCGGATAGGTCGTCTTCCCATATGCCGCCCGCGCCATTGAATTTCTTCCTCCGGTTCGGGCCCAGGACATTGATGTAACCATGAAGGCGGCTGATGAAATCAGGCCCCTTGGCAAGCTTAAATTCATTCCAAGGCTCGTTTTTTGCTTCTTTATGCTTGGTTGGGTCCGGCGGTCCAAAATTATCCAGAGTGTAGCTGGTGGCCCCGGCAAAAACAAAGACGCATTTGCCGATAGGGTGCGTAATCTGGCCTTCCTGGAATTTTCCATCCTGCATCGGAGCCAGCAGATACTGAAGCCATCGGTAATTCCCGGAGTCAAATTCATCCCAGAAAACGACGGGCATATGACCTTCCAGGACCTTGTCCCGCACTTGATGGAAGGCCCCGATCAAATCGCCGACGTCTTTGAATTGGGACAGGTTGAATTCCAGGAAAGGTGTCTTTTGGCCCAGAATCTCCAAAGCGATTTGTTTGATTCCAAATGATTTCCCGGCTCCTGGAGGTCCAAACGCGACCAGGGACAGAGGCTTGCGGCCGTCATTTTGGCTGTGATAATTTTTTATTAGTATTTTTATGTTGTTAAGGGCCTCAATTTCATCCCGATCAGGCGTCAGAAGCGCACCGAATCTGGCCACCGGAGCCTCATTGAGCGCCTTAGGGCCAATAGCTGCCACCCGTTCGGCCACCCAGAAGAGTGGCTCATTTTTTTGCAAACCCGGACCAGTCTGGTTCCCCGCCAAAATATGCCAGCGGGACGATGGCTGCTCGCGCTTCAACACATCGCTGGGGATGACGATCTGGACGAAGGGCCAGAGGTTCCGGCAGGACAGGGCCAAATTCGTCTCAATCCTTCCAGATGGCTGACCGCTCAGGTCGGAAACGATGGCCGCGGCCATGTCTTTGAACAGAAATCCCGGATTTTCATCATCTTTCCGGCCATGCCCCATGACTTTTAAGAATCGCATCAACTCCAGGCCGCGGATGATGCCGGACTTCAGACCGGACTCTGGGCCAGGGGATGTCTGCCGCTCAGACGATATGGCCAGGCGGGCGGCCAGCGCGGAAATGAAGCAAGACATGAGGCCGTATACGCCGCCCTGGATTCCGGTACTCTCCGTCCATTCCTCCTCTAAGTGCTGCGGGTCGAAGAAAAGACGAAAACTCAATTCATTCTGGTCCGAACGGGACATCAGCAAGGCTCCGTCCCCGTCCAATGTGATGATGACATGTTTGGCCCGCTGCAGATTGGCCAGGATCGGGCTGCCTTTAACTCCGCTGACCAGATCCACCACCGTGCGTTCCCAGGAGATGCCCTTGCTGATCCGGACATCCTCCAGCCGCAGATGCTCGACCGAAAGCACCACCACCAACCGGTCGGCTATTTTTTCTTCGCGGGCCAGATCCCACCACAGCTTACCCTGGCATAAGGGGGCGGTCATTTTCAGGATAATCCAGGGCGGCCGGTCTGAGGACGTCGTTAAGGCCCGATGCCGGCTTCTAAAAGGGTTACCGAAACGAAATCCGGCTGCATCGTCTTCTACCACCAAAATGTCAGGCACGAAATTATAGCCGGCGTCTTTCGGTAGGATGCCGCGGGTGTTCGCTGTAATGCCGACTGCGCCGCGCAGGCTGAGAGATCTTGTCAGCCGCCAGACCTGGGCCTCCTTGTCTCCGGCCTCTTGGCCAAGCCGGCCCAGGGGTTGGGGTTCCCAAAGTCCGGCCGTGGGCGGGGCTTTTATTTCTTTTTCAGTGAAGTTGTGGGCAAAATCAATTAGTAAAGAATCCGGGGCGTCGCATAGTTCTTGAGCAACGGCATCCAGAAGGCTGTGGATGATTCCGGCGCCTCCGAGGCTGACCTCCAGTCTGGCCGGAAGGCTGACAGAAAGCTGATCGCTGCCGGTGCTGTCAAGGTAGAGGTTGTAGTCAACGCTGTAATCACCGGTAACCAGAATCTTACAAGGTGAGCCCACGGTTATAACCTCCATAAAATATAAAGATACTGTAACCTAAGAATTAAGAGGTCCTCAGGTACCTGTGCGTAATGTAGAATAACCTCGCTAAACACTTTCGGAAAATTTTATGACCTGGGCGGTATCACTTTAACTAACCTGGCTGATATTTCGCTTACCTTCCTGCTATATAATTGCTCTTCAAAAGTCAAGAATAAAGGCG